>JAQYVQ010000177.1 GCA_030145435.1 Syntrophobacteria bacterium
CTGCGCTCTCCGAGAGGTTCGGGTTCTCCGAGAAGCGAAAGGGTCGCCCCGAAGTCATCCTCGGTGAGGATGTGGCCGTTGAACTCGGCCACCCTTCGACCGCGTCGCAAGTGCTCGTTCTGCTCAGCCATCAGCCCGAGCTGGTCCAGGCCGGGCGGATATCGATCGTGGGACCGGATCTCGACGCGATGGAAGACGGGGGTCGTCACCCCTTTGCCCAGGTGGTGATGCTCGCCGTGAAGCCGGGCGAGACGCCGGATCCGTTCGAGACCGACAACACCCAGTACCTGATGCACCGGCTCTCCGGGTACATGGTGCGGTCCGTGCCCGGAAGGCTCTGGGTGCGCATAAGCAAGGCGGGGAGGGCGGCGGGGTTGACGCTCAAGACCGTGGGCTCGGCCCTGATCGCTGCCTACACCCATGATTTCGAAGTGATCGAGGGGGCGGAGGTGGTTTTTGTCACGTCGAGTTCCGACGATGTGAACGCCTTGTCGCGGCTCTCCACAGAGGTGAACATCCTTGCCGGGCGCCACAAGAAACTCGCCCTCGGTGTGGACGGCGAGGTGGAATGCCAGGACCTCAACTGCGATACCTGCGACGAACAGCCGGTGTGCGACAGCTTACGCGACATCGTGATCAAGAGGAGGGGTAAAGACAAATGACCGGTTCGGCCACGCCAGCAACTACGGAGGTCCTTGCGTCTTTCTTCAAGCGGCTCGAAGGCTTGGAGGAGATCGTCAGGATCGTCATGTCCCACTCTCGGATGAGCGCCCTGTTCACCTTTCGGGGGACGCCGGAGAAGAAGGTTCTGATGGATTTCAGCAAGTCGCCGGCACAGGTGACGGTCGATAACGGGGTGACGGCAGGGACCGTCTACGCCACGATCGAAGGCGACATCATGCACGAGATCTTTCTGGACTGGAAGAAGGCCGGGGTCGCGGTGGGGAGAAGGGAGTTACTCCTGAAGGGCCCGGTGTTCAGTTTTTCAAAGATCATCCCGCTTTTCGACATCGCCCCGGTGCTCTACAGAGAGCATCTTGCCGACATCGGTTACGCAGGTTTTGCGAGGCAGGCAGGAAAGGCCCTGTCAAAGGAGGAAGTCATGAGCGGTCAGGGATTCAAGGGGGATCCGATTCCTCTCGTCCAGATGTCAGGTCTGGAAAAGTTCGGTGCAAGAGTCATAAACGGCCTCGCCTACGGGCTCGGATATGCGGTCGGCTTCCTGAGATACCGCCTGTTCAAGAAGCTGAGTCTCTTCGGCGTGCTCTCCGGGATGTCCCGAGGGCTCGAGGCGGCCACCCCGCCGGAACAGAAGACCCCCCCGCAAGGCTGAAACGCAGGGGTCGAGGGTGCGTCAGGGCTCCGACGGGGCATCTTCGCCTTTCTTGAGCACCACGATGACATCGCAATCATTGACACAGACCGATCCGAGGGTAAGGGCTTTCACTAGAGGCTCTGCCACCTGAAACAATCGGTCTATTCCTATGTTTCGACGTCTCAGCTCTGCCTGCATGACGCCCTGGTACGAGTGGCAAAAAGCAGTCTCGAATCCATGTCTCCCGGCAAACGTCTTCAGGGTATCCGGGGAAATCCCGAATCTCATATAGGTGCGAAAGGGAGAGTCGTGGCCCTTCTTCCCGATGGTCTTCTGCTGCGGTAGATAGCGATAGACCAACACGTGAAAGAGGTGCGGTGTGAACTTTGTCACCAATCCTTTGATCGACATGACATTGGGAAAGGTCAGGACGATCGCGCCATCTTCCCTGATCGCTCGGAAGAAATTCGACACGGCATCCAGGGGCCGGTCCAGGTGTTCCAACACATCCCAGCAAATGATCAGATCAAAAGCATCTTCACCCAGAGCACATGTCTGAATATCGCCGACCCGCTTCTCATGCAGCCCCGTGTTCTTCCTGAGCTGCTCTTCCGATATGTCCACGCCAACGATGCATGCATCCGGAGGAAGCCGAATCTGGGTGCGCGATCCGCATCCCGCCTCGAGAACCTTCAGGTTCCTCTTTCCTTGCATCAGCGGATCCAGGACGCTGTGCAGCTTCTCGAGCTCATCCTTCACGGAGGATTCCCTTTCGCCCGTCCTCACTGTTTCTTGACCGACACAAGGACCGTGTCGCTCGTGCACAGGGGGAAAAGGCGGGCAGTGATGCGGTTTTCAGACTTGAAAATGAAGTATAGGAGTGCCTGAAGGGGGTGTCAATCGAGCCTCGTCTTCACGGACCCCGGGCCAGGGGGTGCCCTGTATTTACTGCTGTCTCTTTCGGAATTTCTGGATCCTATGTCCTGAAACCGGCATCTTTTAAGTAATCAACCGGTTTATCGTCTGCCAAACCATATGTGTCGGGAGAAGTGATGCGAGCCGAAAACATCCTCCAAACGATCGGGAACACCCCCCATGTGAGAATCAACAACCTGTTCGATCAGCGGGTGGACGTGTGGATGAAACTCGAGAGGGCCAACCCGGGAGGGAGCATCAAGGACCGGATCGGCCTGTCCATGGTCGAGGATGCGGAGAAGAGGGGGGTCCTCAAGAAAGGCAGCGTCATCGTGGAGCCCACCTCAGGGAACACGGGGGTTGGACTGGCCATCGTGGCGGCTGTCAAAGGGTATCGGCTCATCCTCGTGATGCCCGAATCGATGACCGTCGAGAGAAGAATGTTGATGGCTGCTTACGGAGCGAAGTTCGAACTGACCCCGAAAGAGAAGGGGATGAAGGGCGCCATCGAGAAGGCCACGGAACTGGTGGCTGAAATCGAGAACGCGTGGATGCCGCAGCAGTTCGAGAATCAGGCGAACATCGATGTGCACAAGAATTACACCGCCCAGGAGATTCTTCGAGACTTCCCCGACGGAATCGACTACCTGATCAGCGGTGTGGGGACCGGAGGCCACCTCACGGGATGCGCGGAATGCCTCAAAGAGAAGTGGCCCGCCTTGAAGGTCTATGCCGTAGAACCCGCCTTGTCACCCGTGATCAGTGGAGGGAAGCCAGGCCCGCATCCGATTCAGGGGATTGGAGCGGGCTTCATCCCGGAGAACCTGCACATGGATGTCCTGGATGGAACGATTCAGGTGACCAAGGAAGAGGCCTTTGAGTATGCCATCCGCTCGGCCAAGGAAGAGGGAATCTTTGTGGGCATCTCTTCCGGTGCCTCCCTGGCGGCGGTCGCCAAGAAGTTGCCGGAGGTTCCGGAGGGAAGCACGGTGCTGACGTTCTGCTATGACACCGGCGAGAGGTACTTGTCCGTGGAGGGGTTGTTCGCATAGACTGCCACGAGGGGGGGGTGGCGAATCGGGTGCTAGTCTCTGTTCCGAATTCGGAACAGGGCTAGCACGATCAGAGCTTACCGTTCTTGATCTCTCTTCTCACGAGGGCGTTGAATGTTGTAGAGGCTTCCATCTCCGCCTTCAAGCCGTCCCCATCGATCTCCAACCTCTTCTGGATGTAACGGTCGATCCTGCGCTTGAGTTCAGGAGGGAGATGGTTGTCCTCGAGACTGGTTTCGGGCAAGTCTTCCGGATCTCCATAGGTTGGATAGTACGTCCTGACCCGCTCTCCTGCCTCGTCCTTGCTCAGCCCGGCCTGTCTGTATCGCAGATACTGGGTGGTTCTGCGCTGCTCATCCACCTTCAGCATCATCCTGCGTTCGAGATCGTGCATGTTCCACCACCAGAGAACATCCTCGTTCTTCACCCCT
>JAQYVQ010000222.1 GCA_030145435.1 Syntrophobacteria bacterium
GCGGCCCGGGGCGAACGGAGCATGTGCAACTGGGATGAGGATGCCATGACCATGGCCGTGGCAGCCGCAAGGGATTGTATGACAGGCATGGACAGGAGTTCGGTCGACGCTGCGTACCTGGCCTCGACCAGCCTGCCCTTCAAGGAACGCCAGAACAGCGGCATCCTGGCCACCGCCCTGAATCTGCCCGAAGAGGGGCTCGTTACCGCGGATTTCACCGCCTCCCTGAAGAGTGGCACCACGGCCCTTCTGACCGGTATCGACGCGGTCCGGGGCGAGGGCAAGGACAACGTCCTGGTGGCGGCTTCCGATGCCCGCCCCACGAAGTCCGCCTGGTTCTTCGAGATGTGGTACGGCGATGGCGCTGCCTCCCTGC
Organism: Syntrophobacteria bacterium; assembly: GCA_030145435.1. Lineage (GTDB taxonomy): Bacteria > Desulfobacterota > DSWW01 > DSWW01 > DSWW01 > S015-6. Next base: position 377 of record JAQYVQ010000222.1, read on the forward strand.
TTCTCGGGAAAGACAATGTAATCGCAGAGTTCAAGGGGGCTCATTCGATCTCCTGCGATTTCGTCCCCAGCTATCGTGGGGCAAACGCGAAGTTCGACTATGGCTGGGAAGAGCGGTGGATTCGGGAGGAAGGCTTCTCCAAGATCATCCCCGCGGCCATAAACGGGCTGCTCGAGAAGTGCGGCCTCTCGATGGATGATATCTCCAAGGTGGTCTATCCCTGCCACATGTCCAAGCGGGTCCACCAGAGCATCGCCAAGCCCCTGAAGGCGGCTCCGGAAAAGATCCAGGACAATCTGTCCGAGGTCGTGGGCGACACGGGCGCTGCCCAGCCGCTGGTCATGTTCGTTGCCGCCCTGGAAGAGGCCAACCCCGGGGACAAGATCGTGGTGGCGAGCTTCGGCCAGGGATGTGATGCCCTGCTGTTCGAGGTGACGGACAATATCAAAAAGCTGCCCGCCCGCAACGGGGTGAAAGGCTCCCTGGCCAACCGGAAGGAAGAGACCCAGTACTCGAAGCTCCAAATGTTCCGGGACAACGTCAACGTGGAGATGGGCATCCGCGCCGAGTCGAACAAGGCGACCGCCCTGTCCGCCCTGTGGAGATACCGGAGGCAGGTCCTTGGGCTGGTCGGAGGGGAATGCACGAAGTGCGGAACACCCCAGTATCCGAAGATGAGGATGTGCGTGAAACCGGACTGCAATGCGGTGGACACCCAGGTGGACCACGAATTCGCCGACAAGACGGGCATGATCAAGAGTTACACGGGAGACATGCTGGCCGTATCCGTGGATCCTCCCGCCATTTACGGGCTCATCCAGTTCGAGGGCGGCGGCCGCGCCCTGTACGACTTCACGGATTGCGAACTGGCGGACGTGAAGGTGGGCCAGCCCGTCAAGATGGCTTTCCGGATCAAGTACTACGACGCACCCAGGGATTTCCACGGCTACTACTGGAAGGCCCTGCCGCAAACCTAAAGAAAGAGCCGAAACAAGGCCTACACACAGGAGGCAAGAACATGGCAACAGGAATTCGAGACAAGGTCGCAATTCTAGGGATGGGGTGCTCCAAGTTCGGGGAGCGTTGGGACATGGGTGCCGAGGATCTGCTCGTCGAGGCGTACCTGGAGTGCATCGAGGACGCTGGGATCGAAAAGAAAGAGATCCAGGCTGCCTGGCTGGGCACCTGTTTCCCGGAGATCAGCGTGGGCCAGAGTGCCCTGCCCCTGAGCATCAGCCTGCGACTCCCCAATATCCCGGTGACCCGGGTGGAAAACTTCTGTGCAAGCGGCACCGAGTCCTTCCGCGGGGCGGTGTACGCTGTGGCATCCGGCGCCTATGACATCTGCCTGGCCGCCGGCGTGGAGAAGCTGAAGGACACCGGGTACGGCGGACTGCCGGAATTTGGGGCAAACGCCGGGCCCCGGGGCTGGATGACAGGGATCAACATGACGGCGCCGGGCAGCTTTGCCCAGCTGGCCAGCGGCTACTCGGCTACGTACGGCGTGTCCGACGAGGAGATCAAGCGGGCCATCGCGCACGTGTCCGCCAAGAGCCATCTCAACGGCGTAAAGAACCCGAAGGCGCACCTGAGAAAGGTGGTGACCGAGGAGCAGATCATGGCCGCTCCGATCATCGCCCACCCCCTGGGCCTGTTCGATTGCTGCGGAGTGAGCGACGGGTCGGCCTGTGCGATCGTGACCACCCCGGAGATCGCCAAGAGCCTGGGCAAGACGGACCTGATCTCGGTCAAGGGCCTGCAGCTCTCGCTCAGCAACGGCTATGAGATGGGCTACAACGAGTGGAACGTGGACCACTTCGTGACCACTACCAAGGCGAGTAAGATGGCATACGAAGAGGCAGGGATCAAGAACCCCAGGGAAGAAATCAGCATGATCGAGGTCCACGACTGCTTCTCGATCACCGAGATGGTCACCATGGAGGACCTTCACATCTCACCCAGGGGCGGGGCCATCAAGGACATCATGGACGGCTTCTACGACGCAGACGGCGGCATTCCGTGCCAGATCGACGGCGGTCTGAAGTGCTTCGGCCACCCGATCGGCGCCTCGGGTCTGAGGATGCTCTACGAGATGTACCTGCAGTTACTCGGGCGGGCCGGCGACAGGCAGCTCAAGGATCCCCGGATCGGGTTGACCCACAACCTGGGCGGGTTCCCGTTTATGAACGTGTGCAGTGTCGGCATCATCGGCCGGTACGAAGGATA
>JAQYVQ010000276.1 GCA_030145435.1 Syntrophobacteria bacterium
TCCGGCTTTGCGTTGACCATACACGAACTCAGATAGATCTTGTCCGGCTTGATCTCGGACAACTTGATCGCCATCCCCGTATTGGGGACTGTGGTCCTTCCGGGGCACTCGCACTTGACGAAGGCCACGACCTGAGAAGGCTCGTCGAACTTTCCTTCTCCCAACGCGGCCGCCTTCAGGCATCTCCACTCCCCCGGACAGCCATAGCCCTGGTCCATATAGGATCCGCAACCAATGATCGCTACCTTTGTCATCCTCTGCCTCCTTCCTGGTATCGAACAGATCTTCGTTCATGATGATAGCGGACTGTTCCCTACCGCAAGGGTCGGATTCCGCAAGACAATTCGGCCTCAGCATAGCTCGGGACCCTGCCAAAAGCAACCGAGAGAGGGGTGGGCGGGACGAGCGGAAGAACCTGAAAAAAGTTCATAGTCAACAATTATTTCATATTCAATTTCCTTGTGGAGGCCCCTCCCCAGGAGGTGGGGCGGCCGAGGAGTGGCAGAAAAATCGATCGGAAACGGGCACTTCGATCGAAGGCCGCCTTCCCCTGTTCGCGGCACTGAATTTGCACTTTGCCAGTCCTCGTCAACCCTTATGTCAGTGCATTCAACCCGACACTGAGCCCAGGATCGTTATGTCATCTATAGAGTCCGCTGCCACACGACTGCCGTGCGAGAAGCCACAGGCCTGCGATTCCGGCGACGATGCCTCTTCAAAGGGCACACAACAGCAGTATCAGTACCTTCGCACCCGGACGGTCCAGATCTCCACGCTGGCCAACGTGCTCATCCTGGTCCTGACTGGGTTCGTGGCAGGATTCGTTCTCTTGTCCGATTCATCCGTCATCGATTCCCATCTCCCCTCGCAGTTGGGCGTACCCGTACGGTTCCTCCTGCTGGCATTCTGGGTCCTGGCCTGTTTGTCCGTGGCCTATATCATGCGAAGCCAGATTCATCTCGAAAGGATGAAGGAGGACGTCTTTCAACAGCAGGCGCACCTGCACCACACGGAACGATACGTCCACGAGTTGGACAAGCTCCTGGAGGCGTGCCGGGCCATCCATGAAGAAAAGGATCCGGAAAAGATCCTGCATGGGATCCTCGATACGACGATCCGTGCCTTTCAACTGGACGAGTGTTCCATCCTCCTTTCGGATCCATCGACGAATCGGTTCCGGGTCTACAACCTGAGCACCCTGGGGACAGGCACACCGGGGAGCGAAGCCTCCAAGACAGAAAAGGAGGAAGTAGATGCGGCGCCGCACGGAGAAGGCGGGCGCTTCCTTCCGGGCAGTCTCGAAGGTCTTGATGACAGTCAGGGGGCGGAGGGAGGTCGTGCCGTCTCGACCGCCATTTCGGTGCCCCTTTTCCTCCGGAATGAGATGATCGGTGTTCTGAACGCGGACAAACGTCGCTCAGGGGGAAAATTCGACGCACATCAACTGAAGCTACTGTATATTTTTGCCAGCCAGGTGGCCGTGTCGGTGGAGAACGTCCGGCTCCATGAGAACCTGAAGGAGAAGCTTCTCAACGCCGTTTCCACCCTCGCCATGGCCCTGGAAGCAAAGGATGCCTACACGCGGGGGCATTCTCAGCGTGTGAGCCACTATTCCGTACAGATTGCCCGGGAATTGGGGCTGCACGAGCGAGAGATCGAAGCCATTCGCCTCGCCGGGATCCTTCATGACATCGGGAAGATCGGCATTCGTGACGAGATCCTGCACAAAGCGGGAAAGCTGACCGAGGAAGAATGGAAGCAGATCAGGAAGCACCCCGAGGTCTCTGTCAGCATCCTGTCCAGAATCCCTGATCTCAAGGGGATCCTAAAGATCATCCGCCACCACCATGAGCATTACAACGGAAAGGGCTATCCGGACGGGCTTGCAGGCGAACAGATCCCTCTGGGTGCTCGCATCCTCTCAGTGACCGACATGTTGGATGCTCTGATCAGCGATCGCCCCTATCGCGAGAAGATCACCTTCATGGAAGCGGTCGAGGAGATTCGAAAGGTATCCGGCACCCAGTTGGACCCTCGAATTGTCGAGGCCCTCGATGGGATCGTAGAAAGCCTCTCCCTGGATCCTTCCGATATCCTGCTGCCGGCCGCAGTGGCGTGATGCGCACATACGAAAACAGGCGCCATCATAGACGACGCCTGTCCGTGCAAAGGGTGCCCCAATGAATCCACAGGAGGGGCGAAAACTCTACCGCAACCTGCCTACTCCTTGCCCATGTACTTGAACGAGACCTTGACCCGGGCCCTGAACGCGGCGACCTTGCCCTTCTCGAGCTTCATGTCGAGTTCAGAGATTTCGGCGATCCGGAGGTCCTTCAGGCTCTTTGATGCCGTCTCCACGGCGCCTTTTGCTGCGTCTTCCCAGGATTTCGTGCTCGTTCCTACGAGTTCGATGATCTTGTAGGTGCTTTCCGCCATGATTCTTCTCCTTCTTGCTTGAGTTTACCCTCTATTGCTTGTCCCTTGCAGACGGCCTTTTCGTCTGAGGGCTCGCAACCTTCCTGGCGAAACTCGCGTTAAGGACACGCAGACTCTAACAACTTCGTGTTTTTGACACAAGCGTTTTTTCCACTCATTAGGGTAGATGCAGAAGGGGGAGGGGATGTTCCTAAATCCACGGTCGGGCCTCTACGCGGGCTAGCGTCGGGGGTCCTCGTAGGCGAAGACCTCGCCCGCGTAGTTCCGAAGAAGTACGCGAGTTCCCTCCCTGGACAGGATGGAATCGGGTTGGAGAGAGACTTTTCCCCCCTTCCCGGGAAGGTCGACCATGAACCTCGGCACGGCCAGGCCCGAGGTGGTCCCCTGAAGGCCGGCGATGATCTCGATTCCCTTGCTGAGGGGTGTTCGGAAGTGCTCCGCACCGGCCACCGGATCACACTGGTGTAAATAGTAGGGCCGGACGCGGATACGCAGGAGCCCCTGGCAGAGGGACTTGATCGTGTCCGCCTGATCGTTCACGCCCCGCAGCAGGACCGTCTGGTTGTTGACCGGCACGCCGCATCGAAGGAGCCTTTCGCAAGCCTGCGCCGCTTCCGGTGTGATCTCCTGAGGGTGATTGAACTGCGTGACGAGCCACAGGGGCCCGTGCCTTTCCAGTATCCGGCAGAGCCCGGGCGTGATGCGCTGCGGCAGAGCAACCGGCACCCTGCTTCCGATGCGGATGATCTCCACGTGTCGAACCCGGCGTATCCTCCCGAGCATCGCGTCCAACTGCCCGTCCGTCAAGGTCAATGGGTCACCCCCGGAGAGC
>JAQYVQ010000281.1 GCA_030145435.1 Syntrophobacteria bacterium
CCGCCCGATAGGCGCTATGTCATCATGATGCCTCTGCCCAACGTTACCGGGGCACTCCACATGGGCCACGCCATGGACAATGTGATGCAGGACCTGCTCATACGCTGGCACCGGATGATGGGGGACAATGCACTCTGGCAACCCGGAACGGACCACGCGGGAATCGCTACGCAGGCCGTAGTGGAAAAGCGCCTCTTCGAACTCGAGGGAAAGACGCGCAACGACATCGGTCGGGAGTCCCTGGTGGAGCGCATCTGGGCCTGGAAGGACGAGTATCAGCAGAGAATCGTCCGACAGCAGCAGGAGATGGGCTGCTCGGCCGACTGGGACAGACAGCGGTTTACCATGGACCCGGTCTGCACCGCCGCCTTACGTGAGACCTTCTTCCGCCTCTTCGTCGACCGGCTGATCTACCGGGGTGACCGCCTGGTGAACTGGGACTGTCAGCTCCAGACAGCGGTGGCGGACGACGAGGTCAACCACGAGGCAGTGGCCGGCCACTTCTGGTATGTGCGCTATCCTGTGATCGAACCGAAACCGGGAGAGCCGGAGTACGTAATCGTGGCCACCACCCGCCCGGAGACGATGCTGGGCGACACGGCCGTGGCATGCCACCCGAACCCGGCGCGAGCCTTGGACGAAAGGATCGCCGACCAGGAACGCAAAGTCGCCGAAGCGGCCACGCGGGAGAAGGAAGAAGCCGAGGAGGAACTGGGGCGGCTTCTGGAGGTTCGCAAGACCAAGCTCTCTGCCCTTGTGCGACTGGTCGCCATGGCCGAGTCGGGTCGAAAGGTGTTGCTGCCGCTTCTCGAGAGGGAGATGCCCATCATCCTGGACGAATGGGCCAAGCCCGAGCTGGGAACCGGGTGCGTCAAGATCACACCCGCCCACGACCCGAACGACTACGACGTGTGGCAGCGCCACGCAGATGAGATTGAAATCATCAACATCCTGCAGCCCGATGGAACCCTGAACGAAAATGCGGGGCCCTACGCGCGGATGGACCGCTTCGAGGCCCGCGACAGGGTCGTTGCGGACCTCGAGGCGCAGGGACTCCTCGATTCGGTCGAGGACCGCGAGGTGGAGCTCGGACACTCGGACCGCTCGAAGACGCCCATCGAGCCGTACCTGTCCAAGCAGTGGTTCGTCAGGATGGGGGACGTGGAAGGAGGGATCGTCTGCGGGCGGGGCACCCCGAACGAGTTCAAGACTGTCGGGTTGGCACAGGTCGCCATCGACGCCGCGAGCGGCGACTGGAAGACCCCGAAAGGAAAAGGCCTCTCCTTCCACCCTGACCGTTACACGAGCGGATACGTGAACTGGCTGGCGGAAAAGAGGGACTGGTGCATCAGCCGCCAGCTCTGGTGGGGTCACCGGATTCCCGTGTGGACGGCGGTCTGCGGGGATGCCGCGCGCCTGAAGCAGATCCTGGACGGACTTCCCAAGGATGCCGGCGAAGACCTGCACGTCTGGGTTGCCGATTCCTCCGGCTCCCAGCACGATCCTGCAGCGGGCCTCGCGTTGGCGCAGGCGGGCGAAGCGGCCGACCTGGAGTTGCAGGTCTGCCTCCGGAACGTCCGTGCCGAAGAAGCGCACGCGGGCCGACTGAAAGAGTTGGGCCTGGAGCAGGATCCGGACGTTCTGGATACCTGGTTCAGCTCGGCCCTGTGGCCCTTCAGCACCCTCGGTTGGCCCGACCCGGGGGGCGCGGCCATCGGCGAGGGACAGTCCCGACTCGGGAACGTCGAGGGCTTCGAGGACTCGTTTCCCTACTACTATCCCGGCTCATGCCTGGTCACCGCCCGCGACATCATCACCAATTGGGTGGCCCGGATGTTGATCATGGGCCTCTACAACCACGGGGACGTTCCGTTTACGGACTGCTTCGTTCACGCCAAGATCCTCGACGGCAAGGGCGTGACCATGTCCAAGAGCAAGGGCAACGGCATCGACCCGGTGGATATCATCGAGCAGTACGGTGTGGACGCGATGCGCTATCTGATCTGTTCCATGGAAACGGGCATGCAGGACGTGAGGCTTCCCGTGCAGGCCGTCTGCCCTTCGTGTGAAACCCTGGTGGAGCTTACGGAAGCGAAGCACGGTCGCACGATCTTCACCTATCTCTGCACCTCCTGCAGCGCCGAGTTCGACGTGCTAGGCACGATGCCGGACGTACCTGCGGCCAGTGTTTTCAGCGACCGCTTCGAGGTGGGCAAGAATTTCTGTAACAAGCTTTGGAATGCGGCGCGCTTCGCGCTCATGAACCTGGGCGATCTCGGCTTCCAACCCCTGGCGCCGGACACGGTCCGGGCCGAGGACCACTGGATCCTCTCGCGCCTGTCCCGGGCGATTCGCGAGGTCACCGGACACCTGGAGGGCTATCGGCCCTCCGCCGCGATCACGGCGGCTCGAGAATTCTTCTGGGGCGAGTTTTGCGACTGGTACCTGGAGCTCATCAAGCCGAGGATGCGCGACGAGGCCCAGGCACCGATTGCCCGACAAGTGCTGGCCGTGGGCCTCGATCAGGTGCTCCGCCTGCTGCATCCATTCGTCCCGTTTATCACCGAGCAGCTCTGGACCTATCTGAACCGACAGGCACCGAAACGGGGAGTGACCGTAGAGTTGCCGGCCTCGGACCTTTGCGTGCTCGCTCGATGGCCCCAGGCCTGGGAGGAGTGGGAGGACGAAGTCCTGGAGGAGGAGTTCGAGCGCGTGAAGCTGGTGATCAGCCGCCTTCGGGAACTACGGTCCCGGCACCAGGTGCCGCCCAGCAAGGAGCTGCCTGCATCGGTGAAGACATCGGG
>JAQYVQ010000392.1 GCA_030145435.1 Syntrophobacteria bacterium
CCTCCTTCATGTGCCGATAGAGGAAAGGGTCTGCGATCAGGGCGCGGGCCACCGAGACCATGTCGCACGCCCCGCCCGCGATCGCATCTTCCATCGCCTCTCGATGGACGAAGCCCCCCACGCAGATCACCGGGATCCGTAGCGCCTGCTTGAAGAGCCTTGCATAGGGCAGGTTGAATCCTTCCCGGTACCCTGCAACCCGGCGGAGTCCCCAATCCAGAAACGGGGCCAGGAGGCGGATCGGAGCGCGCCGGTACCCGGGAAGGTTCGTGCCGACACCGATCGTCATCAACGTGGAGAAGAATCCTTTCCACGTGCCCCGTTCAAAGGTGAAGGCCGATTCGTAGTGCCCCGCAGAGATCTCGATCGCGTCCACACCTTCCGCTTCCATCCGTTGGGCGACGCGCACCAGGTCCTCCGGTTTCAACCCCCGGCGGAGGGGAAGATTGTCCGACCCGTTCATCTTCAGAATGACCGGGTAGTCCTTGCCGACGCGCTCGCGGATGGCCTGGTACACCTCGAGCAGGAGCCGCATGCGGTTCTCGAAGGAGCCGCCGTACACGTCAGTGCGCCGGTTGGTGTGGGGCGTCAGGAAGGCGTTGATCAGGTACCCGTGTGCCGCGTGGATCTGAACCCCGTCGAACCCGGCTTCCTGCCCTCGGACAGCGGCATCGGCGAGGCCCCGCACCACCTCCCGGATTTCGTCCTGTGTGATCTCACGGGGCCGCACGCCGAGGGAGGGCTCGAGCACCGGGGAGGCGGATACCGCGTCCTTCCGTCCCACGAAGGCGGGGATGGCCTGGCGGCCCACGTGGTAGATCTGGAAGATGATCTTCGACCCGTGACGGTGGACCGCATCGGCGAGTCGCCGGAGGCCCGGGATCTTATCGTCGTGATCCGCGCCGATCTGCCGGGGCGCCGCCTTGGAGTACAGATCGAAGTACGCGTTTCCGGTGATCAGCAAGGGGGTTCCGCCCCGGGCGATCTGCTCGTAGTACTCGATGAGTTCGTCCGTTACGAAGCCGTCATCGGTCGAGCGTGTCTCGGTCGTGGCCGACTTCACCAGGCGTCCGGGCAGCTCGAGGCTTCCGATTCGGATGGGAGAGAACAAAAGATCCTGAGTCACAGCAGATACCTCCTAGAGTGGCATCCGAAAGTTAACGAATTAAACAACGTCCCCCTTTCCGGCAACGTCCCCCTTTCCGGAGGCCGAGGGTTCGGGTCGGTTGCGGCACGCCACGGAACGATGGATCAGGCGATCGTCTGGCCACCCGTGACGAGTATACACTCCCCGGTCAGGTACTCGGATTCCCGGGAGCAGAGCCAGACCACCGAATTCGCCACGTCTGCCTGGGTCTGGAGCCGGCCCAGGGGGATGGGGGGTATGTTTTGCATGAGGACCTCATAGGTGATCCCCATCGCCTCGGCCATCTTTCCGAAGGACTCCCTGAGCATGTCCGTCTCGATCGTTCCCGGCAGCACGGCATTCACGTTGATCTTGTGCGGCCCGAGTTCCATGGCCAGCACCCGGGTGTAGTGGCACACGGCCGCCTTGCCCGCGCAGTAGACCCCGAGCCCGGGAACGGGCCTCTTGGCTGCCTGCGAGGCGATGCTCACGATTTTTCCGCCCTCTCCCTTCTCGATCATCCGCCTGGCCACCGCCCGGGAACAGAGGTGGGTGCCCTTCGCGTTGACGGCCATGCCCTCGTCCCAGTTCGCCCCATCCACGTCGAGGAGCGGACCGCCGCTGCCGGGGGGGCCCCCACCCACGTTGTTCACCAGGATGTCCACGCGGCCGAATTTCTCGATCGCCGCGTCCACCATGGCCTGCACCTCTTCCTCCACCGTAACGTCGCACCTCACGGGGAGGCACCTGGCCCCCAAGGCCTCGATCTCCTTCTTCCGTTCCAGCAGTTCCTCCCAGCTCCCCCTTCCGTATTCGGGGTCTGCGTGGGGCCGGGCCACATCCGAGATGACCAGATGGCACCCTTCTCCTGCAAAGCGCTTGGCCATCCCCTGGCCGAGTCCGTTCGGTCTTCCAGCCCCTGTGACGATTGCGATTTTTCCCTTCAGGTCATCGTACATGTTCCCCTCCGTTTGGAATCTGAATGCATTGACTATTCCACCCTCACCCTTCATTCTATCGTTCACACGCGCAAAGGGGAATCGTGCCATGCTCATTGTTATGCGCAAGTCGGCGACGGACGAACAAATCAACCGTGTCCTGGAGGTCGCCAGGGGCCAGGGCCTGACCCCGGTCTCGATTCCGGGGGCCCAGCGAACGGCCGTTGGCCTGACCGGCAACCAGGGCGCCATCGACCCGCTCCCTTTCCAGGCGTTGGACGGCGTTGGTGAGTGCATTCGCGTCAGCCGCCCGTACAAGCTCGTCAGCCGGGAGACGAAACCGGAAGACACGGCCGTGACGGTCCACAAGACGAAGATCGGCGACGGCGACCTGGCCTTGATTGCCGGCCCCTGCGGGATCGAATCGGCTGAACAGGCATTGACGATTGCACGGCATGTCAGCAAGGCAGGAGCGTCCCTGTTCCGAGGGGGCCTGTACAAGCCCCGAACCTCCCCGTACTCCTTCCAGGGGATGCAGGAAAAGGGGTTGGGTATACTGAAGGACGTAAAGGCGGAGACCGACCTGGGGATCGTGACCGAGGTCATCGACCGGAGTTCTCTCGACGCGGTCCATTCGGTTGTCGACATGGTGCAGGTGGGCGCTCGGAACATGCAGAACTTCCGCCTGCTCCGGGCCGTGGGACAGTGCGGCAAGCCGGTGCTCCTCAAGCGCGGCATGAGCGCGACCCTGGATGAGTTTTTCATGGCCGCCGAGTACATCCTCTCCGAAGGCAACTACGATGTGGTCCTCTGTGAAAGAGGCGTCAGGACCTACCTGGACCACACGCGGAACACCCTGGACCTGGCGGTGATCCCTGCGGTGAAGAACCTGTCCCATCTTCCGGTCATCGCAGATCCGTCTCACGCTGCGGGCATTCGCTCCATGGTCCGACCCCTGGCGCTTGCAGCGGCGGCGGCCGGCGCCGATGGGTTGATGGTCGAAGTCCATCACGAGCCGGACAAGGCCATGTCAGACGGCCCGCAGTCCCTGCTTCCGCAAGATTTCGAGAAGCTCGCCCGCGCAGCCCAGGCGATTCATCAGACACAACGGGCCCAGACGATCTGACCGACTGCCCGGGCATGGGAGACCCTCCGGATGGCGAAGGAATTCCCTTTGAAATCGAAAGGATTCCACCCCTTTGGGGAACTCATCGGCCTCGAATTCACGCAGAGTGAGGGCGGATTCAGCCGTGGCGTCCTGGAAGTCGACAAGAGGCACCTGAACCCGCACAACGTTGTGCACGGGGGTGTCATCTACTCCATGGCAGACACCGGCATGGGGGGAGCCGTCTACTCCTGCTTGAACGAGGGCGAGCTGTGCGCCACCGTGGAGATCAAGATCGTCTATATGGCGCCGGTCACTTCCGGACGCCTCACGTGCGACACAAAGGTTGTCCATCGAGGAAAGAGGATCGCCATGCTTGAATCAGAGGTGAAGAACGGTGAGCGGCTCGTCGCCAAGGCGACAGGAACCTACTCTCTGTTCAAGACCAAGGAAGGCTGAAGCCGCTCCATTTGACAAGATTTGGTTCTATACTCTAAGGTTAAGGTAATAGAAACAAGAGGATACGATTCAGCCCGAAACAGAAGACCGCTTGGATCCATCGATGCTGGACCGAGACGGGAAGGCCTGTTTCGTCCGATAGAGCCGCTGAACGAGTCCCCTCGATCCTGGTCGAGAGGGTTCTTGTCTTTCCGGCCCTTGCGAAACCTTTCGAAAACGGCCTGCACCTCTCCTTTCACCGTCTCCGGCCCGACATTATCCGTGATGATCCTCGCTCCCGTGATACGTAACCGCCGCTGCTGAAAGGTGAGCGAAATGCTACTGATCGATTTTTCCGCCCGTCCGGGGCCGGAAGACCTGAAGATTACGGAGAAGGTCGATGCCATCCTGGACGAGAACAGGCGCCTCCTGCAAGACCTGGACAAAGAGGCGGTCGATGCATTCGTGCGCAAGATCCTGACGGCACGAAAAGTCTTCTGCTCCGCTCAGGGAAGATCAGGCTTCATCCTGCGCTGCTTCTGCATGCGGCTGATGCATCTTGGTTCCCAGGCCCATTTCTGCGGTGAGACCGTCACGCCCGCCCTCGGGCGGGAGGATCTGCTGATCGTCCTGAGCGGTTCCGGGGAGACGCCGTCCACCGTCGAGGCCGTGAGAAGCGCAAAGGATTGCAGGACGTACACCATCGGCATCCTGGGGAATCTCGATTCCACCATCGGTTCCCTGGTGGACGGTTCGATTCATCTTCCGGGCACCACGAAGTTGTGTAAGAAGTCCGAACCTCAGTCTGTGCAAATGTCCGGCTCCCTGTTCGAGCAGGCGTCTTTCCTGTTACTGGAGGCTGTTGTCCAGGTCCTCTACCAGGACGCGATCGACATGGGCAGCGTTTCCCCTCGACATGCGGTGATCGAATGAAGGAGAGAGAATGAAACCGATCTTGCAGCTGGCTCTGGATTTTGTCGACTTGCAGCGGGCCCTGAAGAATGCGAAGGAAGGGATGGCGGGTGGGGTGGACTGGCTCGAGGCCGGGACGCCGCTCATCAAGAGTGAAGGGCTTCAGGCGATTCGGGAGCTGCGAAGGCTGTTTCCCTCTACGACCATCGTGGGGGACATGAAGATCATGGACGCCGGTCGGGCGGAGGTCGAAGTGGCGGCCAAGGCCGGGGCGAACATAGTCGATGTCCTGGGCGCGGCCAGTGATGCCACGATCCGGGAGTGCATCGAAGCGGGGAAGAACTACGGGGCGAAGATCGTGGTGGACATGATCGCCGTGGGTGACCCGGTCACCAGGGCGAAGCAGGTCGAAGCGATGGGGGCCGACTTCGTGACCATCCACTGTGCCATCGACGAGCAGATGGAAGGAAAGGATCCGTTCGATACGCTCCGCAAGGTGGCGGAGGTGGTCTCCATTCCAGTGGGGGTGGCGGGCGGCATCAACTCGGAGACGGCGGCCAAGGCGATAGAGGCCGGGGCCTCGATCGTGATCGTGGGCGGCTCGATCACAAAGGCGCTCGAGCCGGAAAAGGCGACCCGTGAGATCCGCAGAGGCATCGACACGGGGGAGAGCATTGGCACGACCCTGTTCAAGCGGAAGGGAGAGGACCTGATCCGAGAGGTCCTGGAACTCGTGTCCGCGGCCAATCTCTCGGATGCACTCCACCGGGGCGGCGTGCTCCAGGGCATTCGGCCTCTGTGGCGGGGAGTTCGCATGGTGGGCCGTGCCGTTACGGTGAGGACCTATCCGGGCGATTGGTCCAAGCCTGTCCAGGCCATCGATGTGGCCGAGCCGGGTGACGTGATCGTCATAGACGCCGGCGGCGTAGGGCCGGCC
>JAQYVQ010000388.1 GCA_030145435.1 Syntrophobacteria bacterium
AACTTCTCGACATCCATGTCTCTTTCCTTTCCTCGGGTCTGAAAGTCTTGCGAAGGCTCTCGATTTGACTGCGGGGACTTTAGCAAACCTGAATTGCATCTTCAAGGTGTTTGAAGGGGCTAAATGCAGCTGCGAACGAGGGGATTCGAAACCCGGTCTTTCATAACATGGTTCGGGTCCAGCCTCATCCGGCTCCAAAGAGTGTCCAACTCCCCGGCGATCTTGCGGCGCAGAATACCGTCGAAGAACCATGTCCATATCCAAAACAAATGTACAATAGAATCGATAAGCCCCCCAGTATCGATAATACGTTATGTCGAAGGTCTTGAGACGGCCCGGGGTCCCTCCTTGCGTCATTCCTCATCGACTGGGTGGTCGTCATAGGTCATCAGGGCGTCGACGGCCACGTACAAGTCCATGTGCTCCCCGTCCCAGAAGCAGTCCACCGTCTGGGCCGTGATCTCGAGCCCCTGCCTTCGATTCGCCTCCTTCAGGGTTTCCCCTGCCTGTCCATTGATCGGCAACACAATTCAGCTGAATCGTCGAGATCTGCCTGTCCGCACGCCTCGGACACTTCAGCTGAATCGTGGGGTGCCGGATCCCCATTCGGATGGAGCGCATCCATGGCGGCCCTCAGGGCCTTCTCCAGAAGGGCCGCATCTCCTGGGGCAGCTGGCCCGCTAGCCCAGGACAGCTCCTTTGGCGGCGCTGCTGACGAGCTTCCGGTATCGACGCATGTAGCCCGGTGGCACAGGCTTTTGAACAGGCTGCCAGACCTTGCGGCGCTGCTCGAGCACTTCGTCGGAAAGATCCACAGAAATGGAGCGGTTGGGGATATCGATCGTGATCTCGTCCCCGTCCTCCAGGAGGCCGATCGGTCCTCCCACGTAGGCCTCAGGGGACACGTGTCCGACGCAGGGCCCCGAGGTAGCTCCCGAGAATCGGCCGTCCGTGATCAGCGCCACCCTGTTCAGGCCCGACATGACGAGTTCGAGGGTCACCGCCAGGATCTCGGGCATGCCCGGCCCCCCTTTCGGGCCTTCGTATCGAATCACGAGCACGGTGCCCTCTTCGATCTTGCCGCCCTGGAGAGCGTCGAGGGCCTCCTGCTCCCCGTTCATGACCAGCGCACCGCCGGTGAAGGTCATCATCGACGGATCCACGGCAGACTGTTTGACCACAGCGCCTTCCGGAGCAAGGTTGCCGTAGAGGACCACGGTCGCCCCCTCGGGCAGGCGGGGCTTGTCCAGCGGAGGGATCACACTTTCATCCTCGACGCGGGCTTGGGAGACGATTTCGCCCAGCTTCTGGCCGGAGACGTTCAGGCAGTCCAGGTCCAGCATGCCGCTGAGGCGGCTCATCACGGCGGGAACCCCGCCCGCTCGATAGAGGTCCACGATTCCGTGCGGCCCGTTCGGGGCAATTCCCAGGAGGGTGGGGATCTTCTTGTTCATCTCGTTGAACCTCTCCAGGGGCAGGTCGACCCCGATCTCGTGGGCTAGTGCGGGCAGATGCAGCGTGGCGTTCGTGCTGCCCCCCACGGCCATGTCCACCATCACCGCGTTCTCGATCGCCTGCTTCGTGAGGATCTTGCCCGCGGTCAACCCTTCCCGGATCATCTGGACGATCCGCTTGCCCGCTTCCCTGGCCTTCCGGAGGACCTCCTCGTGAAAGGCCGGGATCGCAGAGGTGCGCGGGAGGGCCATCCCGAGGGCCTCCATCAGGATCTGCCCGGTGTTCGCGGTCCCCATGATCTCACAGGCACCGCACGTGGCCGGGGTCGCGGTCTGGATCTTCATCTCGAGGGACTCGTAGTCCTTTGTGTTGATGCTGCCTTCTCCCCCGGTGCAGAAGCGGATGTTCCAGGCGCAGGCACCCCCCGGGATACAGATCGTGGGGAGGTCCAGCCGCGCCGCGGCCATCAGCATGGCCGGGTTGATCTTGTCGCAGGAACTCAGGGTGACCAGGCCGTCGAAGAGCTGGGACCGCACATACGTTTCCACGGCATCCGCGATGATCTCCCGCTGGGCCAGGATGAACCGCATCCCATCGTTTCCGTTCGCCGGCCCGTCGCAGGGCGCGGGCACACCGAACTCGAAGGGGATGCCACCTGCAGCCCAAACCCCCTCCTTGACCCGCTCGGCCACGGCCCGAAGATGGGTGTGTCCCGGGTTGAACTCGGCGTACGAGTTCGCGATGGCGATGATCGGCTTCCGACGCATCTCCTCCGGGTCGATCCCCAACCCCTGGAGGATCGACCTTCTGGCGATCCCCACGAACAACCCGTGGTCCTCGAAAACCTCCCGGCTCTTGTGCTTCATCACGGCCACGTCGTCTTTCGGCTTGTCGCTCATGTAGGCCCCCTTGTCATCATTATTATCTAAGTGGCCAAAACCATAAATACGATGGCATTCGGATGCCGATCCATCCCGGCCGGCTGTGTTGCTCGTCGGTTAAATACTCCCGGTATTCGGCATCCTCGGTGCGTCACCGTATTTATGGTCTTGACCACTAAGTGTGCCGAGGGATTCCCGCGTGCGCGAGAATGACGGCCTGCGTAGCTGGGGGATTGCCGCGTCGCTGCAATTTCTCACCATCTCCGCTTCGCTACGCCTTGCAAGGCCCTTGCTCCTCGCAATATCCAGAAATGAGCTCACTTCTTCGGGGCTGGCCTGCTGCTTCCTGACCCCCGATCCCTGATCCCTATTCCAGCGAGAATATGTGCTACAGCTTGCCCTTCAAGTATCGCTGCCGCTTCGGCTCCGGGAATCGTTCGATCGCGTAGCGAAGCATCGTGCGTGGCATCTTTAGGTAGTGCGTCTTCAGGAACTTTTCCTCCACCGCCAGATCCCGCTTCCCCACCTCGCGGAGCATCCATCCCACGGCCTTGTGAATCAGGTCCTCCTCATCCAAGAGAAGCATCCTTGCGATCTTCAGGGTCTCGGAGAATTCGTTCCGTTTGATGTAGTGGAATGTCGCCAGTACGGA
>JAQYVQ010000521.1 GCA_030145435.1 Syntrophobacteria bacterium
TTCAGGTTCTTCGCGCCCCAGACCGCGCCAAAGCCCCCCTGGCCTGCAGCGTTCCCGGCATCGTGGATGATCGCTCCGACTCTGGCCAGCCTTTCGCCCGCCTGCCCGATGGCCATGACCGCCGGCTTCTGCGTCGTACGGCCGTCGCCGGAGGTCTCGCCCAGGTCAACCCAGCCGCCATGCGAGGACCGGCCGGTGACCTCCTTCCAGATTCTTCTCTGGGTCTCCCAGGTGTCCAGGCCCCACAACCCCCTGGCGTCCTGAATCCGGATCTCCCGGTCCCGGATGTCCAGCCAAACCGGGTCCTCCGACTTGCCTTCGATCACGATACCGTCCCACCCGGCGTATTTGAGCATCGGCCCGAACCTTCCCCCGAGGTTGCTGCGGGTGAACCAGCCGATGGGATAGGACTGCACGCCGATGCACTGCATCTCCACCCGGCTTGCACCGCCGGGAGCGAGTGTGCCGGTGAGGGGGGAGGTCATGATGGTGACCACGTTTCTCTCGTCGAAGCCGTCGATCGTCTTGTCCTTGACCAGGCTCCAGAAGATGGCCGAGCCCATTCCGTGGCCGCCCACCCACTCCTCGTATTCCTTCGTGTCGATGAACGAGATCTTCCTGTCGCTCAGGTTCAGTCGCAGGATGCTGCCTCGATAGCCCTTCATAATATCCACTCCCGTCGTGGCTGGATTGATGCCTGGTCGATCAGGTAACCGCTCATGGTTTAGATCCCCGTCGTGTTTGGATTCAAGCCTGGTCGATCCGGGTAGCGCTTCATTTTTTCGGTCCCCTTGGTGCTTTCGATTGTGCTCAGTCGATAGAGTAGCCCATCTTCTCCCAGGCTTCTCCCCGCAGGTTCACCTTGTATCCCGCGTAGCCTTTCTGCTGGGGGATTGCCTTGGTCAGCTTGATCGCGCCGACAGGGCATACCTCCACACAGAGCTGTTTGCCCTTGGGGCCGCCCTTGTCGTTCCAGTAAGGCGTGTCTGCGCACAGATCGCATTTCATCGCGTGCTCGGCCTCATGGTTCCAGATGGCCCGCCCGGTCTGAAAAGGACACGCCTCCACGCAGCTCTTGCAGCCCACGCATTCTTCCTTGTCCACGGTCCGGATGTTGCCGTTGGCCTTGTCCACGTGCAGGGCCCCGGTCGGGCAGGCCTTCAGGCACTCCGGTTCGACACACTGCCTGCACGGCTCGAGTGCCAGATCTCCGGGAAACCGGCCGAACGGGTCCTGGGTCACCTGTAGCCTGGCCAGAGAGAGGTTCTCCTTCCCCTCGTGGGCCAGCGAGCAGGCGAGCATGCAGGTCAGGCACCCCTGGCACTTCCTGAAATCGACCAGCAGGTATCCCTCGCTTGGAGGAAGCTCCAGCGTTGAGACGTCCACGTCCTCCGTTGGAGGCTGGTGGGGTGTTGGCGGGTGTTCTTCCGGATGTTCGGTCTTGCACCCCGTGGCCGCTACCAGGTAGACCGTTCCGGATATCTTGAGGAAATCCCTGCGGTTTACCCCGGGGCTCTTTGTCCCTTTGCCGCTCTCTCGATCGCTCATACGGTCATGTCCTCCTTCTGCTGACCCGTGCGCATCTCCCCGTTTCGTAGACATTCAAGGGGGTTCCTTGATCGGGATCGTATCTGTGGGCTTGTTCGAGGGTTTGGGGCGGCCCGAGGAGGCAGCCCTCATGTTCCCGGCGAGGTGTGCGTTTTTGGCTTGTCGATGCACGTTCCCTGCTGTAGATCTCTCTTCGAGGGTGGGAGATTCGTGATTGAAGAGGCAAGTATACAGGACGGAAAGGCCACGATTCAAGGGAGAGCGAGAGACAAACTAGAACGGACGTTATGAATCGGAGCAAGATACATTATGACTTGTTTCGCTGCTGGCCGGACGCGCCTCACTCCTCTTCGACCTCGACACGCGTGGATTCTGTGAACCGGGCGGCCAGGTTGAACCAGCAGCAGCACAGGATCAATTCCGTAGCCCCCCGGTTGCCGTATCGTTCGACAATCTGAGCGAGCGCGTCGTCGCTGAGACGGACGTCACGGCTGATCTCCTCCGCCACGCGGCAGAGCAGGTTTCCTTCCTCGTCCAGGGACGTCACCGGTCCGTCACAGGCGATTTTCTCGATTTCCTCATCGGTGACCCCAGCGGTCTTCCCGATCGCAACATGGTGGTGCCAGACATAAGGAGCCTTGGTCGCGTGTGCGACGCGAAGGATGGCAATTTCCCGTTTCTGTGCGTCGAACTCGCTTCGCATCAGGATCGAGCCGCCCATGTCCAGGAATTCCTTGATGCTGGCCGGCG
>JAQYVQ010000546.1 GCA_030145435.1 Syntrophobacteria bacterium
TGTGCGCGGACGATTTTTGACCCAGGGCGCGTTATCCGGCCGCCCCGCCGATGTTGAAGCCGTACTGGAGCACGAGATAGATCAGGTAGATGCCGAGGAGCCAGACGCCTTGCCAGCGCTTGAAGATCCCGTCTTTGTTCATCGTGATGAAGAGTCGGAAGGAGTACAGAATGATGAGCATGGCAGGGAAATGGAACAGGAAGAAATTGGGCGGGATCTCCAGGGGCCTTGCCGCGGCAGAAGCACCGATCACGAAGAGGCAGTTCAACACGTCCGCGCCCACGATATTGCCCACCGTGATTTCGGGGTGCCCCTTCCGGACCGCTATGATCGCGGTCATCAACTCGGGCAGGGATGTGCCAAAGGCGACCATCGTGGCGGCGATGACATCGTCGGGCACACCCATTCTGCCGGCCAGTTCAGCTGCGCTCGGGATCAACACGCGGGCAGCCACGACCACCAGGGACAGACCGCCCAGACACTGGGCCAGGGCCTTTCCCAGGGGTGCGATCTTTCCCTCGTCCGGCGCCTCCTCCCCGGAAGCGGCCTCTCCACCGTTTCGTGCCCAGGAGTAGGTGATGTACATGTAGACACAGAGCAGGATGAGGAAGAAGAACCCTACCCATCGGTGCAGCGTGGGTTGCTCCGGCACCCTTGCCAGTGCGACCAAAGAGACGATCACGAGCAGGGTGGCCGCACCCACCTGGACCCAGCCCGTGCGGTTCAGGATGTACCGGTTCACAGGGACGGTTGACAGCAGACAGGTCAGGCCGAAAATCAAGCCCGTGTCACAGATGATCGAGCCGACACCATTGCCCAGGGCAAGGCCGGGGTTGCCCATCCACGCCGCCATGACAGAAACGAAGGCCTCGGGTGTCGTCGTGCCGAGGGAGATGATCGTTGCACCGATGACGATTTTGGGAAGGCCGGTGCGGCGGGCGAGATGCACGGCACCTTCGATCATCCACTCCGCCCCCTTCGAGAGGACGAGGAGCGTAACGGCTATCAGGACCACCAGCCCGAGCGTCGGAATCCCAGCTACGAGGTCGGCCAGGGCATGCTCGTCCACAATCCAACGTAGAATCGTCTGATCCATGTCGCCTCCCAGCGAATCCGAGTGCCATGGTTATGCCACAGACAAGAGGAAGACAGCAAACGAATTGCCTTTCGAATTCGCGGAAACCTTTAAGGTGTGCAGTGGTGCCCAGGAACAATTGAAAAAATCCATGGAAGGGTGTATAAGAGAAAATGAGTGAAAATCGGAAGTTACACTCATTTAATGTTACCTCCTGATGGTTCTATTCGGGGGACCTGCCCTGTGAAGAAGTGGCTCTCCAGCATCTTCCAAGGTGCACCGAGGCGCTCGAAAGCGACCCTGACGACCGTACAAGCCAAGTTTCACGACTTCCTCGAGATCCTCGACAACAACAACCGTGTGCTGAAGATCATCGGGGATATGGAAGAGAAGGCGCAGGGTGAGTACCTCTTCGACATCAACTACATTCGTTCCAGCCTGGCCGAGGTTCGACAGGGCGTCCGTGAAATCATCGAGGGCATGATCTCACTTGGCGGTGAGGACTACACGGGCCTGCGAGAGCGCTACGGGAAAATCGATGCAGAGATTGGTCGGATCCTGCCGGAAAGCCGTCCGGTGGAAAAGGATGCATTCACGATCCCCTTCGGCGAGGTCGGGTGCGACCGCGCCTGGAGCGTGGGGAGCAAGTGCGCCCAGCTCGGAGAGATGAAGTCGCAGCTGGGGCTTCCGACGCCCGACGGCTTCGCGATCAGTGCCTGGGCCTACAAGCATTTCGTCGACGCCAACGACCTGCAGACCCGAGTCAGCCGATGCATCGATTCGGTGGACTTCAAGCGAGTCGGAGATCTCCAGCGTGTCAGCGAGGAGATCCGGACGATGGTGTTGTCGAGCCCGGTGCCGGAGGATCTTGCCGAGGAGATCCGAAGGCGCTACACGGAGTTGAAGGAGCGTGATCCCTCGGTGGGGGTTGCTCTGCGTTCGAGTGCGATCGGAGAGGATACGTTGTTCAGCTTTGCAGGACAATACGAATCGTTCCTGAATGTGGGACCCGACGACCTGATCGACCGCTACCGTGATGTTCTCGTAAGCAAATTTACCCCCCAGGCGATCTACTACTATCTCAGCCACTCCCTTTCCGAAGCAGACCTGGCCATGGCTGTCGGGTGTGTCACGATGGTGGACGCCACCTCGAGCGGAGTTATCTACACCCGCGACCCGATCCGCCCGGGGGACGACTCGCTCGTGATCTACAGCATCTTCGGCCTTGGCAAGTATCTGGTGGACGGCACCCTGATGCCGGACGTCTTCCGGGTGTCACGGGAGGACCTTCGCGTGGAGGAGGCGGAAATCCAGAGAAAGCCTGTCAAGCTGGTCACCTCCGAGGAGCGAGGGACGGTGGAAGTGCCCGTGCCGGAGGCGGAACAGATGTTGCATTCCCTCAGCGAAGACCAGGTCAGGCAACTGGCGGAATTCGCGTTGAAGGTGGAAGAGCATTATGGGGGGCCTCACGACATCGAGTGGGCGATCGACCCGGAAGGCCGGCCCTTCCTCCTGCAGGCAAGACCCCTGCGGGTGATGGAGACGAAGGCGGACGTCGAGGAGCCGGATGTGCGCTGGTTCAAGCGCCTCGCCTCGGGCGGGACGACCGTCTGCCCGGGCGCGGGCAGCGGTCCGATCTACCAGGTGGACTCCCCTGACGGCTTGCCCGGTGTGCCGGAAGGGGTGGTGCTGGTTTACTCGAATCCCTGCCCGGGCCTGGTCACGGTGATGGGCAAGGTGAAGGCCCTGGTGACCGAAGTGGGCAGCACGGCGAGTCACATGGCCACGTTGGCCAGGGAGTACAAGGTTCCCACCCTCGTGGGCCTGGAGGACGCCGGTTCCCTGCCCGCTGGGGTGGTGGCCACGGTGGATGCGACGGGCAGGGTCATCTACGCAGGTGAGGTTTCGGAACTGCTCAAGATTCGCAACATGGACGTGCAGGTTTTGGACGACACGGGCATCTACACGCTGCTCGACCGGTTGCTGGAGAGCATCGCAACCCTGAACTTGTTGAACCCGGACGATCCGGATTTCTTGCCGGAGAAGTGCGACACCTTCCACGATATCACGCGCTTCGTACACCAGCGGGCTATGGAAGAGATGTTCTCCATGGGGCAGAACCTGGAGAACAAGGACCGCGTCGCCCTTCGGCTCAAGACAGACATCCCGCTCAACGTGAACATCATCTATATGGACCGGGACCTGTCGGCATTGCGGGGCAAGAAGTGGATCCAGGAAGACGAGATCGGCTCTGCCCCGATGGAGGCCCTGTGGGCAGGGATCAAACAGGAGGGGTGGCCCTCCCAGGGACGCCCTGCGGATTTGAAAGGGTTCATGTCTGTCATGACCACCGGCTTTGCTACGGACACGAGAGGAGAGTTCTCCGAAAACAGCTTTGCCGTCCTGGGCAAGGAGTACATGATCCTGAGCCTGCGTCTGGGGTATCATTTCACGACCGTGGAGGCCATGTGCACGGACCTGGCTAGCAACAACTACATAAGGATGCAATACAAGGGTGGGGGGGCCTCGCAGAGCAGAAGGGCGAGGCGCATCGCCCTGATGGTGGAGATCCTGTCCAGGATGGGATTCAAACATTCCGGGCGAGGCGACTTCATGGATGCGAAGATCGCGTACGAGGACCACCCGACGACGGCGGAGAAACTCGGCCTTCTCGGCCGGTTGACGATGATGACGAAGCAG
>JAQYVQ010000419.1 GCA_030145435.1 Syntrophobacteria bacterium
GCCCGTACTACTTGAATCCGTTGCCGGATCCCCAAGATCGGTGCAGCCGAAGACCCATACACTCATCGCAAGGATTGCCGCCATTGCGATGAGCCCGTTCCAACTCACGGTTTTCTTCATTGCTCACTACCTCCTTCTACATTGTTGGTTGGAAATGATTTTGGCGCTTTCGGCCAAAACGATCGGAAAAAGTCAGCGGGGCCCTCTCTCTGCCCCTTCGTTACTCCCCAGTCTTCTTGTCTCCCTCCGATCACCTCCTTTCTCCATAAGTCTCTACCTAACTCTAAATGAATTATTATTTTCAACAATTCTGACAAGAATGCCAGCAATGTCACAATAAACACGAACAAAATACGTATTATTTGTCGCCTTTGTCAAGAGAAAATTTTAGAAAGTTTTCTCCTGGTAAATTGGGCTCCTTCCTCTCCTCTCGGGGCCTACTGCCTGATCTGCTTCAAGGAGATCCTGAACATGTTATCGACTACATATTGAATTTCAACTGGATTGTCAAGCTCCAAATAGAAAATATTTTGTGCAAAACCTCTGCGAGTACAGAATATTATACATTAGTTATGTGATCTCATCTCTCGTAACACGCTTTAAAACAATCATCTCGGATCGCATTCTTGTAAGAACGGATATTATCGGACTATAATCCCCGTCGCTCAAGTGATGCACGCCTTTTTTTTAAAAGAACCCACGGGATCCGAGACGCGGGAATCGATTCGGATGAGCGCACCTGCCGACAAAGCACTCTCCCTGCCTGAACATCTGACCAAGGTTTTCACAGCCGAGGGAGACCGGGTGGCCCTGGTCTTCCCGGAAGCGCAGTACCGCTACCGAGAAATACTCGAAGGAATCCAGCGAACAGCGGGTTGGTACCGGCGGAACGACGTCCGGCCCGGGGACCGCATCGCCATCCAGATGGTGGCGACCGTCGAATCCATCCTGTATTATCTCGCAAGCCTGTTCTATGGGACAATTCTCGTTCCCCTGAACCCGCGATACACGGCAGAAGAAACGAGATATTTCCTCGAGGACGCAGATGTCCGCCTCTTCCTGTGTCAGAAAACCGGCACGTCCCCCGGGCACCCCGCCGGGTGGAAGGCCTTTCTCAGGTCTACCCGAGGAGATCTCGAGGAGAGGGAGCAAGAAGAATTGGACGTGGCGTTTCTTTTCCGACAACCTCTTTATATAATTGAAACCCGGAGGAGCCCTGACGAGATTGCCCTGCTCTGTTACACGTCCGGCACCACGGGCAAGCCAAAGGGCGCAATGATCACACAGGGGAACCTCTCCACCCTGGCCGCTTCCCTTCACGAGGCCTGGGGGTGGAGTAAGCGCGACGTTCTCCTGCACGCTCTTCCACTCTTTCACGTGCACGGACTCCTCGTGGCTCTGCAGGGGGCCCTTTACGCAGGGGCGCGCACCGTCCTCTTGCCTCGGTTCGACCCGGGCGAGGTTCTCGATCGGCTCGGCCGAAAGACGATCACTGTGTTCATGGGCGTTCCGACCATGTACCGGCGTCTCGTCTCGATCGACAGCCCTCATGAGCCTTCTCTCGGGAACATGCGTCTGTTCGTTTCCGGCTCAGCTCCTCTCGCCCCGGAGGTCTTTCACGCATTTCGTGCACGCTTCGGCCACACGGTCCTCGAGCGGTACGGAATGACCGAGGCGGGCATGGTCCTTTCCAATCCTCTGGACGGGGATCGCAGGCCCGGGTCGGTCGGTTCTCCCCTTCCCGGCGTATCCGTCCGGATCGTGGACCCCGAGACGAATGCCGATGTCTCTTCCGGCGAGACCGGGGAGTTGCTCATCCGGAGTGGAAGTGTTTGCAAGGGGTACTGGAATCTGCCGGAAGCCACGGAACAGGCCTTCACGGGCGAGGGCTGGCTCCGGAGCGGAGACATGGCTCGCGAGGACGCCGACGGCTACATCACCCTCGTGGGACGGCTGAAGGAGCTCATCATTACCGGCGGGTTCAACGTGTACCCCAAAGAAGTGGAGAATGTCCTGGAGAGGCATCCCGGTGTCGGGGAGGCAGCAGTCTTTGGAATGCCGGACAGCGACCTGGGCGAGCAGGTCTGCGCAGCGGTTGTTCCGAAAGGAACGCAGGGGCCGTCCGAAGAAGACCTGATCCTCTTCTGCAAGGCCTCCCTCACATCGTACAAGTGCCCTCGCACGATTCGCTTCCTGGACGCTCTGCCCCGCAACCCCATGGGCAAGGTGGTCAAGGAGAGGCTAAAGGTCAAAGGGCAAAGGTAAAAGGTGAAAATCCTCACTCTCCCCAAGAGAATCCATTGCATGCCGAATTCCGGTGGACTGGGGGGCTGCCACGCTTCGCTCGCAGCATCCCCAATTGTCGGACATTGCGAGGAGCGATAGCGACGCGGCAATCTCCCGATCACCAGAGCCTATTCAGCGGGGTACTTTAGGCCTTTCGCCTTTACCCTTTCACCTTGCGGGAGGAATGGGAGGGCTTGGGCTCAAGCACGGGGCGTGAAATCCATCCCGGGCTTCAAGGCGCACACGAATTCCTCAAGGAGCCGGATGCTGTTCTTGACGTCCTTGAGAGAGATCATTTCCACGGGGGTGTGCATGTACCGGTTCGGCACGCCGACCAGTCCTGCGGCAACTCCGGCACGGGTGATCTGAATCACGTTCGCGTCGGTCCCGGTCGCACGCGACTCTGCCTTCATCTGATAAGGGATCTTCTTCCTGTCGGCCACGTCCACCAGCAATTGCCCGACCACGGGGTTGATATTCGGGCCTTTGTGGAGGATCGGCCCGCCACCCAGCTTGATATCGCCTACGATCTTCTTCTCCGCACCCGGCTGGTCGGAGGCAAACCCGACATCAACGGCAACCCCTACGTGGGGTTCGATCCCGAAGGCGCTGGTTCGGGCGCCACGAAGGCCGATCTCTTCCTGGACCGTGGAAACGGCCGCGACCTCCACGTTCTTGAATCCCTTTCTCTTGCTCAGCCGGCCGAGGACCTCCGTGACGATGAAGGCGCCGATCTTGTCGTCAAAAGCCCGACTCACAGCGATGTCCTTCCCGAGCATTGCGAGCCCTTCGGCCACGGTCACCATGTCTCCCGTTTGGACCCGCTTCTTTGCGTCCTTCTTGTCCCTCACCCCGATGTCCACCCACAGTTCGTGCGCCTTGGGCACCTTCTTCCGCTCTTCCGGGGTCATCAGGTGAATCGGCTTCTTGCCGACGACACCGAGAATTCTCTCCTTCTTCGTGTGCACGTATACCCTTCGACCCGGCATCAAGGCGAGGTCGACGCCTCCCACGGGCTGGACGTAGAGAAACCCTTCGTCCGACACGTACTGAACCAGGAAGCCGATCTCGTCGCAGTGTCCGGCCAGCATCACCCGGAAGGGTGCGCCACGGTTCAATCTCCCGATCACATTGCCGTGAACGTCGGTCTCC
Organism: Syntrophobacteria bacterium; assembly: GCA_030145435.1. Classification (GTDB taxonomy): domain Bacteria; phylum Desulfobacterota; class DSWW01; order DSWW01; family DSWW01; genus S015-6. The sequence continues at coordinate 3,439 of JAQYVQ010000419.1, forward strand.
ACATCCTCGGTGAAGGCCCCCATACGCTTTCGAACAATTTCCTGTATCTGTGCCTCGAAACCGGACGGGCTCGGGGCATCGATGAGGTCCTCGAGAAACCTGAGCTCTACCTTCTCCATCTCACTTCCCCTTGAATTCTGGCTTGCGCTTCTCCATGAATGCCTGGAACGCCTCCATCAGGTCCTCGGAGGGAAGGATCGCAGCATTCTTCTGGGCCACGAACTCCAATCCGGCTGCTGCCCCGAAGTTCCTCGAGAAGTTCAGCGTCTCTTTCACGCCCTGGACGGTGACGGGCGACAGCCGGGCGATCTCGCTCGCCATCTTGAACCCCTCTTCGAGAAGGGCATCCCGGTCCGGATAGACGTGGGTCAGGAAACCGATCCGGAGCGCCTGGGAGGCATCGAAGTCCCTTCCCGTGAGCGCAAGCTCCCGCGTCCAGCCCTGCCCGATGATGGCCCCGATTCGCTGCAGGGTGCCCAGGTCCGCCACCATGGCCATTCTCGTCTCCCGGATGCTGAACACCGCGTCCTGCGAGGCCAGGCGAATGTCAGAGGCGCAGGCCATGTCCACCCCGCCGCCGATACAGTGGCTGTGGATCGCTACGATGACCGGTTTCCGGCAACGGTCGATCACGTTCATCGACTCCTGAAGACGCATGATCACCCTCTTGAAATCGTGACGACTCTTGGCCGTCGGATCCGTGAACAGGGTGGCCGCCTCGGCCAGATCCAGGCCTGCGGTGAAGCTCTTCCCCTCGGCGGAAATCAAGACCGCACGAACGTCGTCCTCCTCATCGATCCTGTCGAAGACCTGTACCATTTCCTCGAAGAACTTGAGGCTCATCCTGTTCCTCTTGTCCGGGCGGCACAGGATCAGATGACCCACATAGTCTTTCTTCTCGAGTCGAATGCATTCATAGTCTGCCATCGATTTCCCTCCCACGGCGGGTTCAATCTACAAGCATACAAGGCTGCATCGAGAAATCAAGGCGGGCGGCCTGCTTTGAGAATGCGGGCCGGCCCCGTATAATGGCGAAAGAAGCGTAAGCACACACCTATTTATTGGCAATCGGCTGTTAGCCAAATAAGGCACATCGGTGGAATACAAGACCCCCCTTCCAAAGCGAATCGGCCTCGTGGCGGACAGCCACGACCAGCTGGAGGCCCTCGCCACGGCCGTAGGCATTCTCGAGGAAAGGGGGGCGGAATCCCTCGTACACCTCGGAGATATCTGCGATTCCCTCCGGCTGGACCTGCTGGAGGATTCGGTCCGCCTTCTTCGCAAGCATCGAATGCTCGTGGTAAAGGGGAACAACGATTTCATGCTGGAGAATCTGCTTCGCTGCCAGCCACCTGAAAACGAGGGCCGCTTCGATCACCTCGCCGCCTTTCTCGAAAACCTCCCGATGCGAATCGTCTGGGACGGGGTCTGTTTCGCACACTCCCTGCCCTTTGATCATCTCCGGTCCTTCTACGAACCCATCGACATGGGGACCACCCAGCGAGCCGAAGACATCTTCCGCCTCACCCCCCACCGCATCCTGTTCTGCGGTCACTCCCACCGGTCTGTCCTGTTCCGGCTGTCCGGCGACAAGGTCTCCCGAGAGAGCTTCCCCGAAGCACAACCGATCGCCCTGGACCGGGAAGAGCGTTACATCATCGTGACAGGCTCTGTCCTCGAGCGGGAATGTGCGATCTTTGACGTTGACTCCTGGTCCGTGGAGAACATCCGCATCCCCCGGGAAGGCTGCCGATAAACGGCCATCTGCGGCGTTGCACTCATCGTCCCAGATAAAAGGTCAAAGGTGAAAGGTCAAAGGGAAGGATCAAGACTCAAACCATCCCTTGACCCTTTTCCCTTTCACCTTTGACCTGCAGTTATGTCCCACCATTGTCACGCCTTTTTCGTTTGTGCTATAGATGGGCCGTTCCGAACCACATGAGGGAGCCTCCATGGCGGGTATCCTCCGATACGGCGCCTACATCCCCCACTTCCGACTGCCCAGGAGCGACATAGGCAATGCCTGGGCAGGACGCGGATCCCGGGGCGAGAAGGCGGTGGCGAATTACGATGAAGACAGTCTCACCCTTGCGGTGGAGGCCGCCCGGGACTGTCTGCACGGCTGGGATCGATCCGAGATCGACGGCCTCTTCTTCGTCTCCACGACCTCCCCCTACCGTGAAAAGCAGGGGGCCGGCCTGGTCGCCTCTGTCCTCGGCCTGCGCTCCGATATCCTGACCGCAGATTTTGCGCACTGTCTGCGCGCAGGGACCACGGCCCTGGAGCTGGCCAAGGCCTACACCGAGACCGGGCGAGCGGCAAGCATCCTCGTGACCTTTGCGGACACGCGGACCGCCCATCCTGGGTCCCCTCAAGAACCCTGGCTCGGAGACGGTGCCGCCGCCTTCCTGATAGGAAAGGGCCGATCCGGCGCCGAATGGGATTCCTTCGTCTCTGTCTCGAACGACATGATGGATATCTGGCGCACACAGGAGGACGACTTCGTCCGTTCCTGGGAGGACCGCTGGGTCAAGGGCCGGGGATTCCTCGACACAACGCGGGCCGCTGTGGATCGGGTCCTGGGAGAGTCAGGCGTCTCGGCACGCGAGCTGGATCGAGCTGTCCTGTATGCCCCGGATGCAAGGAGTCACCGGCAGCTCGCGAGCGGACTCGACCTCGGAGAGAAGACACAAATCACAGATCCCCTCCTGGACACCGTCGGGGTCGCTGGGGCAGCCCATGTTCCACTGATGCTCGCCTACGCCCTGGAAGAGGCTCGGCCAGACGAGGCCGTCCTGGTGGCCGGGTATGGAGACGGAGCGGATGCCCTGCTCGTGAAGACAACGGAACACGTGAGCCGATTGCGCGGCCGGAGAGGCGTGACAGGACACCTGGAAAGCAAGCGAAGGCTCGCCAACTACGACCGATATCTCTGGTATCGCCGACTCGTGGAGGTCCAACCGCCTCCGGCCCTGCTCGTGGGATCCTCCGCCACGGTCCTCTGGCGGGAGAGGAAATCGATTCTCCAGCTGAACGGGTCCCGCTGCAAGGCGTGCGGGGAGGCGGCCTTTCCCATCCAGAGAATCTGCAACGGATGCATGGCCAAGGACGCATACGAGGAGATCGCCCTTTCCGAGTCCCGGGGAAGGCTCTTTACCTATACCCTGGACTACCTTGCCAGCCAGGCCGACCCGCCCCTGATACAGAGTGTTGTCGATCTGGAGCCGGGGTGTAGACTCTACACCTCGATGACCGACGCGGATCCCGCCGATGTGGGGCTCGAAATGGAAGTGGAGATGACCTTTCGACGAATCCGCAAGGCAGAGGGCTTCTACAATTACTTCTGGAAGTGCCGTCCCGTGCGCTAGCCACCCAACGCCTGGAGAAGACCGGATGGGGACACTAAGAGACAAAACGGCGATCGTGGGGATGGGGTGTACCTCCTTCGGGGAGCTGTGGGATCAAGGCGTGGCCGACCTGATCATCGACGCAGCCTACGAGTGCCTCGAGGACGCGAGCATGGACCCGGGGGACATCCAGGCCGTGTGGGCGGGTACGCTCCGCTCGGGCCTCTCCGGAACGGTCGTAGCCGATGCCCTGAAGCTTCGCAACGTTCCAATCACCCGCGTGGAAAACCACTGTGCCTCCGGCCACGATGCGCTGCGCAATGCGGCCCTGGGCGTCGCCTCGGGACTCTACGACCGGGTGATGGCGATCGGCTACGAGAAGCTCAAAGACACCGGTTTCCCGGGCATGGGCGTGGGCCGGGGCCCCCACCCCACCTGGATGCAGCACTGGACCGCGCCCACCGCCTTCGGGTTCATTGCAAGCCGCTATTTTCTCGCCAACGGACTGACCGTCGAGAAAGGCAGGGAGATCCTCGCGCACATCGCAGTCAAGAACCACGCAAACGGATCTCGCACGGAGAAGGCTCACTTGAGGAACCTCGTATCGCTCGAGCAGGTACTGAACGCGCCGACCATCGCCTGGCCGCTCGGCCTGTTCGACTGCTGCGGCACCTCCGACGGCGCCTCCGCTGCGATCCTGGTCCGTGGCGATCAGGCAACACAGTATCGGAACGATCCGGTGTACGTGAAGGGGATCGGCCTGTCGGTGGATCCGGTCATGCCCTATTTCCGAGCCGGATTCGACTATCTCGGATTCGATGCGACACGGGAGGCAGCCCGGCAGGCCTATGACCAGGCCGGCATCATCGACCCCCGCGAGGAAATCGATCTTGCAGAGGTGCACGACTGCTTCACCATAACCGAACTCGTCAACTACGAGGATTTAGGCTTCAGCCCGGCCGGCACGGGCTGGCAAGATGTTCTCGACGGCACCTTCCACCCGGAGGGACCCCTTCCGGTCAACACGGACGGCGGCCTCAAGTGTTTCGGACACCCCGTGGGCGCATCCGGGCTTCGCATGCTCTACGAGATCTACAAGCAGTTGCAGGGCAAGGCGGGGGAGCGCCAGATCCGGCACGCCCGCAAGGGCCTGGCCCACACCCTGGGGGGACCTCCCCAGGTGTCCTGCGTCGTGATCGCAGGCAATGAGAAGGATAGGGGCAACCCTTAGCATCCTTTGGAAAAGGAACTCATGTGCGGGCCCCGGTGCCATAGGTGAAAGGTAAAAGGGGAAAGGGTCAAGGGATGGTTTAAGTCTTGATCCTTCCCTTTTACCTTTGACCTTTCACCTTGGGTAAGGACTGACAAGTATGCCAGACAAGAAGCTCCCCGGAGAGGGGACAAAGAACGGCCTGCCCCACCCTCTCCCCGACCTCTCCGGCGGGGAGTTGCTGAATCTGCTCGGCAAGAAAGAGCTCCGTTACCTGGACCTCATCCCAAGGGATTCCCTCGAAGAGAAGATCGCCTACCTCGTGTTGGAGGGACCGGGCGCCTGGGGCGAGATGGGTGCCGTATTCGACCGGTTGCTCGAGACGGTCCGCCGCTTCTCGACCCAGGGCATTGGGACGGTCGTCTTCGGCGGCGGAACGGGGTTGTCCGGAATCCTGGGAGGCGACACGGCGCTCGCCGGCTGGCCGATGGCCCCTTTCGGGGGTCTGAAGAGATACTTTCCCGACTTCACGGTCGCGGTCTGCACGACCGACGACGGCGGATCATCGGGCAGCCTGCTGCGCAGCCTGCGCTGCATCGCGCTGGGGGACCTTCGCCGAGCCATCCTCTCCGCGGTTACGCCGCACGGCCTGCTGGCCCGCTACCCAACCCTGTACCCCGAAGATCTCGAAACCGTAATGGCTTCTCTTCAACGGATCATGAACCATCGGTTCGGTCGGTCCCCGGACCCCTCCATCGCGCGACACCCGTCGAAGCTCTTGAGCCCGGGGGCTCGACGCTCTACCCCGCAGGCCCTTCTCTCCTTCCTGGACGATACGGGAAAGGCATTTGTCTCGAACCCGACCTGCAAGGGGATCCCCCTGGCGGAACAGTGTCTCGGCAACCTCTTGCTCGTCGGCTCGATCTACGGCCAGCGGAATCCTCCCCTCCCCAGGGCCTCGAAACGGACAGGCACGCATGACTCACTCTCCTGCAGCGAGATCGTAAAGGGCATCCACGCCTTTGCAGAAGGCATCGGGGCCGGCAAGCAGACCATCTACCCGGCCTGCTGCACCCAGGGAGAACTCCAGGTCCTGTATCGGCATGGGGTGGTGAGCGCCGGAGAGGACAAGTCTGCGAAGGGACACAGCTCCTTTCCGGTGCAACGCGTCTGGGTGCACTTCGTTCGCAAACCCGTTGCGGACAAGAAACTCCTGGAAAAGATCGCAAGCGCGGACTTGATCGTGTTCGCGCCGGGGAGCCTGTACACGAGCATCATCCCCATCCTCCAGATTCCCTCGGTCAGCGACGCGGTGAGGGGCAATCGAAGGGCGCTCAAGGTCCTGGGGGCTAATTTCTGGGCACAGAGGGGCGAGACCGACATCTCCCCGAGCCGACGGGGGAGGGAGTACTATGTTTCGGATCTGATCGACGCCTACCACCACAACGTGCCGGGCGGGGCAAAAGGGCTCTTCGAATCCGTTATCGTAGCCGATCTGCAATCGATCCCCGGAGACATCCTGCGCAACTACGCACTGGAGGGAAAGGTACCCATCTATCTGGACAAGGACCGGGTCCGCACGATGGGCTTTCAAGCAATCGAGGCGGCGGTCTTCTCGGAGCAGAGGCTCCGGAGCGAACGGGTCATCCAACATGATCCGGAAAAGTTTGCACAAGTCATCAAAAGCCTGTATTATCTCCACAAGCATCACAAGAAGACCCCTGTCCCCTTCTCGCTCCCCCCGACTCGATTCGATCCGGCGATCCGCTTTCCTCGGAAGGGGTATCTGTGCGATCATTGGGACAAGGCCCGGCACAAGGTCGGGGAGATGGACATCTCCAACGCTCGACTCCGTACGGCCCTCCTGGATATCCTCTGGAACAACCGGGAGATCCTGCTCGAGCATCTGGACTGCGTGAGGGGCATCCGGATGATTCGGGCCCGGCACTGGGCGAGAAGCATGGAATGGGACAACATCCTGGGGTACTACGATCCGGAAGACGGAACCCTGAAGATCCACGAGCATCTTCTCCGGGGACCGGATCATCGGCTGACAGAGGACCTGTTGATCGCCCTCGGTGAGTCCCTCCTGGGAAACTACTTCAGGAGGAAGTCAACGCGCTCGGTCCGAGAGGAAGGGGAACGGCTCGGCAAGATCTTTGAGATCGAGCTTCGACCTCTGCGGGAGCGCAAGGCCTTTCTGAAGGACCGGGAGCTGACGGAATACCTGCGGCTGGCTCAGCTCAGCTCTTCGCCTGGAGACCCAGACCGGTTTCGAATGGTGATCAACGGAAATGAGGCGTTCACGCCTCCAGGACTTCTTTTCGGGCTCCTTTACGCCTGGTATGTCAACAACCGTTTCGGTGGAATCGTGGATTACGAAATGTCCCTGATACGATGGAAGATCTCCGAGCTCATCCCCAAGCCTTCCATGGTGAGGACCCGGATGCAGGAGCAGATCGATTTCTTTCGACGTGTCGTGTTCCGCCAGAGAGTTCCGTACCCATGATGGAAGAAAGAGACCCCCCTACCCCGATCGTCATCCCCAGACCCGAGCATTGTCTTTCGAGGAAGAACATCGACCCGGACGCGCTCAAGGTAATGCTCCGTCTCCATCGCCACGGGTACAAGGCCTATCTGGTCGGGGGCGGCGTGCGCGACCTGCTCCTGGGCAGTAAACCGAAGGATTTCGACGTCAGCACGGACGCGCGACCGGGTCAAATCAGAAAATTGTTCAACAACTGCCGCATCATCGGAAGGCGTTTCCGCCTTGCCCACATCTATTTTCGCGGAAGCAAGATCATCGAGGTGTCTACGTTCCGGAAGAGGCCCCCGGAGCCGACCCCCGAGGAGGAGAGCGAGGGGGATACTGTAAAGCCAGGAGATAACACCTTCGGCCGACCCTATGAGGACGCCGTAAGGCGTGACTTGACGATCAACGGCCTCTTTTACGATATCGCCAACTTCTCGATCCTCGACTATGTAGGAGGCATGGACGACCTGAAGGCAGGAATCGTCCGGACGATCGGCCCCCCGGACGAGCGGTTCCGGGAAGATCCCATGAGGATGCTGCGAATCGTCCGGTACGCCGTGCGAACCGGATTCAGAATGGAGCCGGAGACGCGCGCCGCGGTCCTTCGGTGCGCATGTCTCCTCGAGGAGAGCAACCTGTTCCGCTTGCAGGACGAATTCCAGAAAGAGCTCGACGGTCCCGCCTTCTGTTCTGTGCTACGCCTCCAATGGGAGTTGGGACTTTTGGCAGCCATCTTCCCGGAGTTGGATGCCTACCTCAAGCAGCCGGGCCAGGACCCTCAATCCCTGTTTCACCCATCCTGGGTCTGGAACGCACTCGCCGGCCTGGACGCCTGCACGGAAGACCAGGACCTCATCCGGGAACGCCGGGTCATGTCGCTCGTCGTCCCGTTGATCGAGGGCCGAGTAACGAAAACGTACTCGTCCATAACAGAGGCGAGGAAGGATCCGAGCGGAATCAGAGACCTCTTCCGGCTGGTCGAGACCCCTTTTGCGGTGCCTCGAAGGGAACAGGAAAGGTTCAAGAGCTGTTTAATCGGCTGGATGCGGCTGCTGGAGTTCGTCGATGACAAGAACCTGATCCCGGCCTCTTTTCAAAAGAAGGCATACTTTGACAGGGTTCTTCAGTGGCACCTTTTTCACCAGAGGATCCTCGGCAAACCGGAAGAGGAGACCCGGGAGGCGCTGGACGCCGCCATTCTGGCAGGTCAGAAACGGCATAGCCGAACGAGGAAGAGGAAAAGGCAAAAAAGAGGTTGAAGGATCACGGAGAACCCCTCGATTTTTCTTGACAAATCCAGGGGCCTTCCGTAGAATCATCCCGAAATTCAGGAAAAGGCCGTCCGGGGAGGCGAGACTCGCATGGCGGCTCCTTGGACCCGAACCGATTCTTGAACTGGGAGAAGACTTGCTTTCTCTGTTTCGAAGAGACAGAAAGAAGGTGTCTGTGTATGTGCTTGCAGCGGCGATTTCGCTGCCGCTGGGGTACTTCGTCATTTCCTGGTCGATGAACACCTATTCCTTCCTTTCCCTCTACCGACCCGAGCAGCTTTTCCAGGAAAACGACGATCCTGCGGCCACCCACGAAACCAAAGGGACCGAGATCCTGCAGGCACTCAACGCAGAGATCGAGCAGGAGAGCCACGTCAAGCAGACAGAGGAAGGTTGGCTGCTGGCCCGTGTGGACCGCCTGTGGCATTCGATCCGCAGATACGTTTCTCCTTCCCCAGAAAAGAAGTCACGTGTCGCCGAGGGGCCTCGCGCCACCCTTGCGAATGAGAAGCCCCTGTCACACCCCTTTCCCGCCCGGGCCAATCCAACGGAAGCACCTGGAAGCGAGAAGACCGCACAGGACCTCCACAACGTCTTGTCTCTCGCTGCGGACCCGGAAATACTCGAAACCGCCTCGGAAGATAGCACCGTTCGCTCGGCACCTTCTCGGAAGAGCTACAAACCCCTCCTGACCGTCTCGACGAAAAAGGCGAAAGCCCTCCAGAAAGAAGAGGGAGACGCGACGAAGGAGTGGCTATACCGCTTTGAACCGCTCAAAGGCGTTCGCACCCAGAGCCTCATCTACCAGTTCAACGGGAATCTGGCACTCGAGGGAACGGTAGAGGCAACACCGATGGGAGAGACGGATACGAACCTTGCCGATTTCGGCTTTCGTACGGTCCATGCCCTCAACTTCCTGCACGATCGCCCCACGCCTTCCATCATGATGGGATACGAGGGTATCCATTCGGGCTATCCGCTTTCCTACGGGGTCGGACTCAACTATCAGGTTTCCCCCCTGGTCAACCTGCGCTTCGACTATTCATTTGAAACACCGAATGATTATCTCGTCCAATACAACGGCAGCTGGGAATCGAGCCTGATGACCACCAACTACAACAAGAGCCGGTCCGACAACCCGCTCTCCATCCACAGCTTCTTCCTGGGCTTTCGGTATCTCGTTCAGCAGAAGGCCACCCGCATCCCTCTTCATACGGGCTTCTTCTATTCGACGAACATGGAACACGAACCCCTCTCGTCGAACGTTTCCATGGGGTTCAGCGTCGGTGGGGGCATCCATCGAAGAGATCTTCGCCTGGGCTTTGACTGGCGCTTTCGTATCTGGGACAACCCGGAACAACAGTTCCTTGACGAGCAGGAAATGCGGGAACTGGAAACGAGGGTGTCGAATCAGTTTCTGCTAACCCTCATGTTCTAGAACGGAAGTGCGTCTTCGAGCCCCTCCTCTCCGAGCCGAACGTCCAGGTATGGGGCGAGGACGACGCTGTCCATGAGTTTTTCGTCCCCCTCCCCATATTCTTCCCCGGAAAGCAAGTGTCCCAGTGAAACAGGTCTCTCGAAGATCAGGTCCACGGCAAT
>JAQYVQ010000119.1 GCA_030145435.1 Syntrophobacteria bacterium
TGGAAGTGCCGGAAGGCCTGGCAGAGACACCCCTCGCGTGTGAGGAACTCGACCGGGCGAAATGGAGCCCGAACCCGTTAGGCCAGGACTATTTCGCCCTCCTCCTCGAAGTCTCGGAAGTTCCCCTCACAGAGGTCTCCATGACCTCCTGCTGGGCCTGTGGCCTGTGGAAACAGGCTCCCTCATCCTATCCCGACATGCCCGAAGAAGCGACGGAAGTGCTCCTGTTTCAGCGGGCTCAGTGCCATCGGGCTCTCGGCATGCAAAAAGAGGCCCTCGAGGACTGCCGCAGGATCCTGCGCCGGTTTCCGAGGGGAAATCTCTCTCAGGAGGCAATTCAATCCATCGTGGAAGTCCTCGTTCAGCAAGGGAATCACAAGGCCGTGGCGAGCCTCTTCGGCGATCTCGACGGCGATCATCGAGAAGATCTGCTGCCAACGAGCCTCTATCTAATCGCCCAGAGCTTCTACGCCCTGGGAATGGACGAACCGGCTGAGGAGTTGCTGAAGCAAGTCCCGCCCAACGCCGAGGCTTACGCATACGCCCTCTACACACTCGCCCAGATCTTCTACCGAAAGGGAGACCGGGACCGGGCGCTGCTCATCATCCGCGTCGTCCACGACGCTCCACCCGAGGTGGAAGTGCCTCAAGTGCTGAAAGAAATGGCCTGGCTCACCCAGGCCAGGATGCTCTACCAGCAGAAGAGCTACGACAAGGCGATCGAAGGATTTCAGGCCCTCAGGCAATCATCCTACTTCCTGCCGGAGGCCCTGATGGGGATGGGCTGGTGTTACAAGGAGCAGGGAGACTTTCCCAAATCCATCGCCTTTTTTCAGGCCGTGGAGTCGTCCTTTGCGGATGTGGACATCCTGGCCGAGGCCCATCTGGAAATGGCCGACGTCTTCGCGAAGGCAAAGAGCTATCCGGAGGCCTTCCAGGCCTATCGCAATGCCCTGAACGATCTTCATTTTCGCATTTCCCAATACAAGAAGTACGGTACGGATCCTGAGTGGCTGACCTGGCTGGCAGAGAGATTCCTGGACCGGCCGTGGAGTGTCGTCGGGGTCCCCGCCGACGCCCCGATGATGAACCAAGAAGGGGACCTCCCCGAGGAGATGGAACCCCTGCTGGAGAGGGCAAAGTACACCTCGCCCCGTTTGAAGACATTGTTCGGGATGCGCGAAGGATTGAAGCAGATCGCCGTCCTCCTCGACGAGGTTGCATCCCCTGCATCCACAGACCCGGCAGAAGGGGGCGTCGCTCCCGAGGCCTATCCTCCCCTGGATGTCACCGTTCCGTCACTGGAACCTTCTCTTTCCGCTCTCCTGGACATCACTTTTGCCCTGCTGGACATGGAGTACCGATCGATCTATTCCGGGAGCATACTCGGTCTGCTGACCCAAGAAGAAAAAGCGACATTCTTGCAGGACTGCCTGGTTTTCTACCGGACAGCACTCGAGACGCTGCTCCTCCCCCCGGAGGCCGGAGAGGACGCCCAGGCCGCCTTGAGGCATCTGCAGAGCACCGTACGGCATCTTCCGTTCTCCTTGGAGGAGAGGCAGAGGGTTCTGGCCAAGCTGACGTACACGATGCGGAGCCTCGAGGATGCCGAAGCGATCCTCGAGCAGTGGGCAGACGGGGTGCAGGAGGTCTCCTCGAGCGAAACACAACCGACCCGCTTCCTGCTCCTCGAGAAATGGATGACCCTCGTCCGGGTGTTCCTCTCTCTTCGCAGTTGGGACGTTCAGTCTCCCACCGTGTTCTTGCTCGATAACCCCTCCCTCGAAGAACATCGGCCCGCCCCGATCCTCTCTTCCCAGGCCATGCTTGGCCGGATGGATCAACGGCTCGACACGATCTGGCAGAGGCTTGGGCTTCTCACCGAACGGGAGATCGCAAACCTTCACATCGAACAGCTCGAGGGGCTCGAGGGGCTTCTCGCACGCACGCAGTTCGATTATGCGGATGCCCTCGTGCAGGAGCAGGAGAGGATCCTCGACAGCCTGAAGGACGGGCCGCCCGAGGGGGATGCCGAGGACACGCCTGAAACGAGAGTCTTTGATAGGACAGAGGAACCCGGCGAAGAGAACAGATAGGAGGAGTCCGTACTCATGGTTGCGTCAGAGTTACCGCCCACGGGGCGAAAAGGCCGCCTTCGAATTCTCGTATGGGTCTCCCTGTTTCTGACGATGATGCTTTCCGGTGAGGTTCATGCCGGTCTGTTTCAGAAGAAGCAGGAGAAAAAGGAACCCTCCGAGGACCTTTTTCAAAGGGCGGAAGAGAATGCGGAAGAAATTTCCCAACGGATGCACAGGGAAGAGACGGAGACCCGTAAGGCGAGCCCGAAGGAGATCGTCGAGTCAGAGAATCAGAATCGAACCCGGGCGATCCAGAAGTACAGGGCCTTGTTGGCCGGCAAGAATCGCCTCGATCCGGCTACCGTCGAGGTAAGCATGCTCAACCTCGCGCACCTGATTTTCGAGCGATGTCTTGCCGGCTACCGCGACGACATGCGCTCCTATGACGACGCCTACAGGCAATACCAGCTCGGCTACAAGAGCGCCGAACCCGACACGCTGCCTCGATACAATTTTGAGGCCGCCCGGGAAGCGTACAACGCCTTTCTCGAGGCCTTCCCCGATTCGAAGTATCGAGCCGAGGTGATCTACAACCTGGCCTACTCATACGAAGAAGAGGGGGATTTGGACAGGGCCGTTTCTCTGTACGACGAGCTCGCATTAACTTCCCCCACGGCTGCCTTTGCTCCGGAGATCTCCCTGCGCCTCGGCGAACACTCGTTCGAAACGAACCGGTTCAATAAGGCGATCGAGTACTACGAGAAGGTGCTGGCACTGGGGGATACCCCGCAGTACGAGAAGGCCCTGTTCAAGATCGGCTGGTCCCACTACGCCATGGATCAGTTCGAAGAGGCCGAGGCATCCTTTGCGCGGGTCCTCGCACTGAACACGAAACGAACAGAAGGCAGGCAAGGCGATCTCTACCAAGAGTCCCTGGAGATTCTTGCCAAGATCTTGAGTGAGACCGGCGGGGCCACCGCGCTCGAGGCCTTCCTGAAGACCCACAAGAGCCCGGCCTACGGCCTGGACCTTTCCGTCGAGCTCGGCGCCTACTTCCAGGAAACGGCCCGGTACGGAGAGGCGATCGATACGTACCGGGAGATCCTGGACACCTATCCGAATGCGTCACAGGCCCCCTTTGTGGAGCAGTCGCTCATCGAGTCCCTGAAGACGGAGAAGCGATACGCAGAGGCGCAAGGCCTTCAGGCATCGATGATCGACCGATACGGGAGCGGAACCGCCTGGGACCAGGCGAACCAGGACCTTGATCTGCGAAGACAGGTGGACGATATCCTCCAGGAGGCCCTGAACCAGGAACTCATCGCCCATCACAAACTCGCCCGCGAAACCAAGGATCCGAAGGAATACGAGAAAACGATTGCCCTGTACGGGAAGATGCTGGCTTACTTCCCGGAAGGGGAAAAGGCGTACGAAACACGTTTTCTCTTCGCCGAGTGCCTCTACGAATCCGGACGGCTCGAAGAGGCGGCAAGCCAGTACAAGCAGGTCGCCGACGTGGAGACCTTTGCCCGGTATCGGGACAAGGCGGCCTCGAAGCGTATTCAGTGCCTCGAGGCGTTGCGTGCAGAAGAGCGCATCGATGTGGACACCCTGCTCGTGGCCTACGAGGACTACCTCCGGATGGATCCGGAAAGCGAGAAGGCCATCCCTATTCTGTTCAAACAGGGAGAAATCCTCTTCAATGCCGGCCGCTACGAGCCGGCAGCGCTCATCTTTCGTGAAATCATCGAAACGCGCCCGAAGAACAAGGATGTGCTCCGTGCCTGGATCCTTGAACTGGAGGCCCTGTTCGAAGGCGGACAGTACGTGGCCCTGGAACAACGGGCGCGCGATCTGGAGCAACAACCCTTCGACCTGACGGAGAAACAGAAGAATCGGACGGAGCACCTGCTGCGCTTCGCCCAATTCCAGCAGGCGCGCGTGGATCAGGAGGCAGGGAACTACATCCAGGCAGCGGAACGCTTCGAGAGACTCGTGGAAGAGGCCCCGCAGATCGAAATCGCACCGGACGCGCTCTTCAACGCCGCCGTATCCTACGAGCAGGCGGCCGAGCCGTCCAAGGCGGCCGCCTGCTACGAGAAGATCGTCCTCAACTACCCGACTTCCGAACACTACGCCGATTCCCTGCTCGCCCCCCTGGCCTACTACGAGAAGACCGAACAATGGGATCGGCTCCTTCTGCATCTGGAAAAGCTCTATCAGAAGGACCCGAAGAGTTCCCTGGCCAAAGAGACCCTGTACAAGCTCGGCAAACGTTTCTACAAGAACGAAAATTATCCAAAGGCCCGCCAGATCTTCGCCCAGTATGTACAGCATTATCCTGCAGACACCTCCCGGAAGCTCGAGATTGTCTACCTCGAGACGCTGATGAGCGAGGCGGAAGGGAACAAGCAAGATGCGATGGAAGGATACAGTCGCTTCCTCACGGCCTACGGAAGCGCAAAAGCGAGCGAACCCTCCCTCACGGTGGACCCGCTCTATCTTGCCACGGCACGCTTTAGGACACTGGACCCGGTCTACGAAGAGTACCTGTCCGTCCAGCTAAAGGAACCCCTGAAGAAGAATCTTGAAAGGAAGCAGTCTCTTCTCGACCGCGTCGTTTCGGGGTATATGGAAACGGTCAAATCCGGGGCCGGCGAGTACGCCCTGGCGTCCGCCTACCGGGTGGGGGAGGCTTACCAGGATTTCTGGAAGGCCCTGCTCACGTCGGAGATGCCGGGGGGCTTGAGCGCGGAAGAGAAAGGGGTGTACCGGGAGCTCCTGAAGGAGCAGGGCGAGCCCTACCGGGAGAAGGCGTTGGCTTCGTACGAAATCACGCTCCAGAAGGCACAGGACAAAGGCGTATTCAACGAATGGGTCCTCAAGACCTACAACCGCCTCGCCTCGCTCGACCCGGATCGCTATCCACCGATGCTGCAGGACGCCCTGGTCTGGAAGGAGGCCTGGCAGCCGAAACGGTCTCTCGTCCGAACAATCGACCTGTCTGAACCTCGCGCGTTTTCCTCCAAGCAGGCAGCCTCCCTGCAATCGGCCCTCGACAAGATTCTGAACGATTTGCAGAAGGGAATGAAGAAAGGAAAACTCGACCGCTCCCAGATTCTTCGTTCCGTCCAGCTCCTGCACGAACTCGTCGAGAAAGAACCCACGCTGTACGAGGTGTATTTCAATCTCGGCATCCTGTACCAGATCATCGGCGAGAACGAAAAGGGGCGCCGGGCATACAAGGAATCCTTGAAACAACACCCCCGCAACCCGGTGGCCCACCTCAATCTGGGCATCCTCGAGCTGGAAGAGGGCAACCTGCAGGAAGCGGAGCGCGGTTTCAAGGAGTTGTCTCTGCTCAGCCCGAAATACGCTGGGGCCTTCTACCTCCTGGGTGTCTGCAAGAGCAAGCGGGGAGAATACGAAAAGGCGCTCGAGCCTCTCCAAAAAGCGATTGCCCTGCTCCCACAATTCCTCGACCCCTCCGTGGAGTTGGGAAGGGTCCAGAAAGAACTCGGTCAGGAGGAAGATGCAAGAAAGAGCTTTCTCAATGTTCTGAAAAACCCCAAGGCGAGTCCTCGTGTTCTCCGGATGCTCGCGTACCGGCTCATGGAAGTAGGCTGGATCGAGGAAAGCATTGCCGCCTACACGCATATCCTGCAAGGCGAGGAACCCACCTACGGGGACTGGAACAACCGGGGAGTGGCCTATCGGCGGCAAGGGGATGGGAAGCGAGCCCGAAAAGATATCGTCCAGGCCTCGGAACTGGATTCGAACAGGCCGGAGGCCTTTAACAACCTGGGGAGAATCTAC
>JAQYVQ010000155.1 GCA_030145435.1 Syntrophobacteria bacterium
AGGTGTTTTGCGTCCACGAAGGGGTCAGCTTGAGCTTGCTGATCTTCCAGCCTTCAGGGGTTCGCACCAGCGTGTTCGTGTAGGTACCTCCTACCGTGTACATATTCTGGGGGTTGAAATGCTGAGCTTGCACATAGGCTACGCACGTCGCCCGATCCCCTTCGATGGTGATCACGTGGTTCGTAATGATATGTTGTGTAGCTTCGAATCCACTGACGAGGGAAATAGCCTGATCCGCCCACACCTCCGACGATATCTTCATCGGTTCTCCCATGCCCATGCCGGACATGTCCAATTCCATTTCGTCTGTAAAACAGGAACGATACACATCCCGGTCCCGCGTGTCGACGCCCGTTGCATAACGGGTTTCGGTGTCAATGATCTCCATGCGGTCCAACAGTGTCTGGATCTTCTTCTCGTCCATGGCTCCCTCTTCTTTCTTTGGGGTTTCGATTTCCCGGTCACCCACGAAAACCGGCCCACTCCGAAACCGACTCATTCCGGTTGATAATCTGGCTCCGGGAGATTTACCAGCGATCGAATCCTTCGTCGCATCGGTGTCGCGATATCATCGACGATGATCATGTAGACAGAGGGTATGATCAACAAGGTCAAGGTGGTTGCGGACATCATCCCCCAGATGATCGTATTGGCCAGGGGGGCCCAACTCTCCGAGTGCCCCCCCAGGCTCAGGGCCATCGGCATGAGACCGCCGATGGTGGTAAGGCTCGTCAAGATGATCGGCCTCAACCTGAGCATGCCGGCCTCTACCACCGAAGCGTACGGGCTCGCCCCCCTCGCCCGGGCGTTGTTGATGAATGTGATCAAAACAATCGCGTCATTCACGGCAATGCCCGCAAGAGCTACGATGCCGTACATGGTGAGTACGGTGAATTTCGTTCCCATGACGAGGACCCCGAGCATGGCACCCAGAAAGGCGAAGGGAATGGTGAAAAGAATGATCAAGGGCTGCACAAAGCTTCGGAACTGGCCCGACAGGATCAGGTAGATGAGGAATACGCCGATCATGAAGAGTTGGAGGATGTTGTCGAAGGTCTCACGATACGCCTTGAACTCGCCCTCGAAATCGATCTGATATCCGGGAAATCGAACCAGGAGATCGCGAGCCCTTTCCTGGATGATCCCATTTACCTCGATGGCGGTTGTCTGTTTCTTGTCGATATCCGCATGGACGGTAATGGCCCTTTCGGCCTTGAAACGCCGGATATCGGCATATCCCGGTTCGATCTCCAACCTGGCAATCTTGGCCAGGGGAACATGATATCCGGCAGGCGTACCTATTTTCAGGCGCAGCAAATCCTCCGGATGTCGGCGCCAGCGCTCTGCGAGCTTTACGTAGATCTTCACCTCTTCGTCCTTGTCCCGCCAGATCGAGGCTTCCCCGCCCTGGTAGCCCGCCTGGATGGTTTCGGCAACCTGTGCCACACTCAGCCCGAACAGGGCGGCCTTGTCCTCGTCCAGCCGGATCCTGATCTCCTGTTTCCCCGGAGAAAAGTTGTCACCCACGCCGTGAACACCCGGCATTCTTCGCAGTTCCCCCTTGAGCAGAGTCGCTATTTCCTTCAGTGTATCGAACTCCTTCCCCTTCACTTTGATCTCTACCGCTTTCCCGGTGGGGGGACCGCTGATCATCTTCTTGAACCGGACGTTCTTGGGACCGCTGATGTGGCCAATCCGGCGGCGAAGCATGTCCATCAACTCATCGATTGACCTCTCTCTCTCTCGTAGGGGTCTCGCCTCTACCACGATTTGACCCACGTAGGATGCTACAATCCAATCCTCCTCCTGGATGATCCCCGCGGAGGACACCACGGCAGCAATATCCTCCCTGGGCAGTCTAAGAGCCTCCGCCTCGATCCGGCCCAAAACCTCGTCGGTCACCTCGAGGCTCGTCCCGGTAGGCATTTCCACGAACACCATGAACCGAGGCATCTCATCCCCCTGGAACAAGTCCACCCCCAGGGAGGGAATCAGAAAGGCGGAGGCGAGGCAGGTCAACAGACCCACCGCAACGAACAAATATCGGAACCGGAGGCTGCTTCGAAGGATGCGCGGGTAGACGTGGTTCAACTTCTCGATCAGCCGATTCCCCTTCACAGACGCCCGCGCGCTGCTCCATTCCGCGAAATGGGTGGGCAGAATCACAAAGGCTTCGATGAGTGAGGCAAAAAGCGCCATGCAGACCACCATGGGGACGACCCGCATGAAGCTCCCCACCACGCCCGGCAATAACATCATGGGCAGAAAGGCAGAAATCGTCGTCAGGATCGCAGAGGTCACGGGTGCCGCCACCTCATCCGCTCCCCGTACGGCCGCCTCCCTTGCGCTGAACCCCATCTGCAGATACCGATAGCAATTCTCCAGGATGATGATGGCGTCATCGACGACGATCCCCATAACCAGCACCAGCCCGAACAAGGAGTTCCCGTTGAAGGATATGTCTGTGTAGGACATGAAGATGAAGGTGCCGAGAAAGGAGATGGTCATTCCCAGAGCCGCCATGAAGGCATATCGCAGACCGAGGAAGTAATAGAGCAACCCCAGCACCAGGGCAAGTCCCACCACAGCATTGTTCTCCAGGGTGCCCAGATTATCATGGATATCGATCGAACTGTCGTATGTGGAGGTGAACCTGAGGAAGTGGTCATCCGTACCTTCATCCACCCCCGGCATGGTCCCGCCAAAATCTACCTCCCCGTGGAGCCTGTCGCTCGTTTCCCTGACGATCCTCTTGATCTCCCGGATGATCTTGAGGGAATTCCCTGCGGTCTTCTTGGTGATGGTCAGGGTGATCGAGGGACGACCATCCATGCGCGAGATGGTGCCCCCGTCCTCATCAAAGGTCTCGGTCACCCGGGCCACATCCTTGACCGCTATCTGCTGACCACCGGGGCTTTGCCGCAAAATCACGTGCCGCAGGTCTTCGGCCGCATCGATCTCTCCTACGGTCCGAAGCAGAAACTCACTCCGTCCCGACTTGAGCTTCCCTCCCGGAACATTCAGGTTCTTGACAGCCAGGGCCTGAACCGCTTCCGGAAGGGTCAAATCGAAGTTGTACATTCGCTCGGGGTCGACTTCCACCCAGATCTCCCGCTCCCGTCTCCCCATCTTCTCTATTTTCGAGACATGCGGAACATCCCGGATCTGGTCTGCCAGGTCATCGGCAATCTTTCTAAGCTGTGTTTC
>JAQYVQ010000187.1 GCA_030145435.1 Syntrophobacteria bacterium
GGGGGGGGGTCAGTGGGTCGGAGGCCTGAGGACCGAGTCAACCTTCTGGTACAGGGCGGAGAGACCTGCGGACTTCTCGAAGTGGGCGTCAACCCCCAGGTGGAGCAGTTCCTCGTGCTCCCCGACCAGAGGATGGGCAGAGAGGATGATGACGGGAAGATTCGAAGTCTTCGGGTCGTTGCGGATCCAGCGCAGCACTTCATATCCGTTCTTGCCGGGCATGATGACGTCGAGGATGACAAGGTCCGGGACCCTCGTCTCCAGACGACCGATCGCCTCGTCCCCGTCCTGGGCCACCTCCACCACGAAACCCCTGTCCTCCAGCTGCAGGCGAAGGGACTCTGAGACGGCAGGGTCATCGTCCACCACCAGGACGGAACGCTTCTCCTCTCCGAGCAGGGCCTGGATCTTCTGAACGAGCTCTCCCTCCCGGAAGGGCTTGATGAGATAGTCGCTGGCCCCCAGAAGAATGCCCTTTTCCTTGTCTTCGACGACCGAGATGATCAGGATCGGCGTGTCCTTTGTCATCGGGTCGTCCGTCAGCATCCCGAGCAAGTCGTAGCCGCTCATGGTGGGCATCATCAGGTCGAGGGTAATCAGGTCCACGTGGGTCCGGTGAACCATCTCCAGGGCCTCGCTCCCGGAGGCGGCCTCCAGGACCTTGTGTCCCCGTCTCTGGAACTGATACCGCAAGAGCTTGCGCATGTTGTGATTGTCGTCCACAAGCAGGATGGTCTTCTTGCCGTTGCCTTCTGCCAGGTCTTCAACCGCTTCCCCTCCCTCGGCCTGACTTACAGAGGCGGGAACCGCGGGCAAAGTGAAAAAGAAGGAGCTCCCCTCTCCCTTCCGGCCTTCCACCCAGAGGTTTCCTTCGTAGTAGGCAACGATCTCCTTGCAGATGGGCAGGCCCAACCCGGTGCCCTTCGGCTTCTCAGTCAAATGGTCGTTCAGGCCTTGACGGAACTTATCGAAGATGAGTTCTCGATCCTTCTCCTCGACACCAATCCCCTGGTCCGAGACGCTCACTCTTATCCACTCCGAAGCCTCCCGGGATCGCTTCCCCTGGAACGGCTCCGTCCTTATTCGGATCTCTCCCCCGTCGAAGGAGAACTTGATCGCATTTCCCAACAGGTTCGTGATCACCTGCTGAATCCTGTCGCGATCCGCAAAGACGAAGGGCAGATCGTCCGGTATGTCGAGCGTCAACCGGAGGGACTTCTCTTGAAGGGCACACTGCTGCGCCCGTACCGTTTCCCTGATCACCTCGGCCAGGGACATGAGATCGTCGTGCCAGACCATCCTCCCCGATTCGATCCGGGACAGATCCAGAAGATCGTTGATCAGCCGGGTCAGCCTTTCAGCCTCGGTATTGATGATCTCCAGGAACTCCTGCCGATCCTGTGGGTCCACCTCGTCGTAGCGCAGGAGGATCTCCGAAAAGGACCGGATCGAGGTCAGGGGCGTTCGCAACTCGTGGGATACGGAAGAGAGGAACGCGTCCTTCATGGTGTCCAGCTTCTTGAGGTCTTCGTAGGCCTCCTGGAGTTGCCGGGTGCGTTCCTTGACCCGGGACTCCAGT
>JAQYVQ010000200.1 GCA_030145435.1 Syntrophobacteria bacterium
CCAGTGTCTTCGTTTTCGGGGGAACATCAATCGCGTCCGCGCTCTGGATCTTCCCGTCTTGCTGGAACTGCGGCTGGGGGAGACGATGACGAAGCGCTACGTGGCCCTGCTCGCCTTCGACGGGGCTTACGGAAAGATTGCGCCCCCCCTGCCGGACGATTCCTCTCTCGTACCTCTGGATGTGCTGGAGTCCTTGTGGTTCGGAACCGCCTACGCGCTCTGGAGGGATGTATGGGGCGGGAGAACGTATCTGGCGAAGGGAATGAAGGGGGGAATCGTAGAAGATTTGCAGTCCTCGCTGAAGGATTTGGGCTATTACAGGCAGAAGCCAAGCGGCGTTTTCGACGAGAAGACGGCGGACGCGGTAGGGGCCTTTCAGAGAGATCACTTCCTCGACGAGGACGGTATCCTCGGGCCTCAGACGAGAATCGTGCTCTATCAAGCGTTGAAACGCTTCCAGATGCCGACGCTGGGGGGAGCCTTTTAGAATGGAGAAGGCAGCACGTTGGCGCGTTCTGACTGCTGGGCAGGGGTAGGGTAGAATGAGCTATATCCTGGACGCCTTGAGAAGGCTCGAGCAGGACAAGGAACTGGCAAAGAGGGGCGCGAGTCCCATGGAGGCGGTTTTCGTCCCGGATATCGAAGGGGTGGAGGAGCCGGAGCGGATGCGTCTCTGGTGGGTGGGCGCCGGTGTTGTTCTGCTCGTAACGGTTATCGCGCTCACGTACTGGATTACGCGACACACCCTCGTCCCTCCGACGGAGCATGCCCTGGAGGGTACGGCCCCACAGCTCTCCTCGGCGCAGCCCGGATACGATCCTCCCGCCCCTGCTCCCTCGCCTCCGCTAAGGAAGCCCGCGGAAGTCCCGGATCCATCCCCCCCGGTTCGGGCCGAAGCAGGAAGCCAACCCGTGGTCTCCGCCGGCGAAGAAGCGCTCGCCAGTCGGCAGGAAAGGGCGGTCATGCCACAGGAGGCGTCGGAATCGGAAGACGAGGTCATTCAGGAATGGAGAGGATCGGACATCAAGATCAACGCGATCGCATACAGTCGTGACGAAGGGAGCCGTTTCGCCGTGGTCAACCTGAAGACCGTTCATGAGGGAGACCAGGTCGAAGGCCTTGCCGTGGTGGAAATTCAGGGAAACGGTATCGTCTTTGAAGAGGGTGGAACGAAGTACAGGGTGTTACTGGGAAAGCGTTAGTCCGCCTTGCCCGCCAGAACGACCAGGGCATCCACCGCCACCGGCTTGCCGTCACGGAACTTCAGGGGATTCACGTCGATCTCTTCCACAGAGTCGTTCTCGAGTCCGATCTTTCCCAAGGCGATCAGCGATTCCGCCAGGAGGCGCCTGTCTACCGCTTTTTCGCCGCGGAATTCTTCCAGGATCTTCTTCGCTCTGATTTCTTCCATCATCTCCATGGCGTCCCATTCTTCCAGGGGCGCAACGCGGAAAGAGACGTCGTTGAGCACCTCGGTGAAGACACCGCCGAACCCGAACATCACACAAGGGCCGAACTGTGCATCGCGAATGAGGCCGATGACCAGTTCCCGGTTGCCCGAGACCATCTCCTGGACGAGGATGCCCTCGAGGCCTTCCGGCGTGCCCTTCGTCAGGTCCCGATAGGCTTCCTGAACCTCCCCGGGGCCCCTCAACCACAGGCGAATGAGGTTTCCCTCGGTCTTGTGGGTGAGTTTCTCTCCGCAACCCTTCAGCACCACGGGGAAGCCGAAGGCACGCGCCTTCTCCACGGCCTCTTCCTCGGACTGAACGAGGGCCTCCTGGCAGACCGGTATTCCGTAGGACGC
>JAQYVQ010000247.1 GCA_030145435.1 Syntrophobacteria bacterium
CTCTTCCCCCGTTCCTGCTACCAGATGAGTTTGCCTTCCTCTATGCCGACGTAGAGCCCATTCGCCCCCGCACCGAATCCCGAGTTCCCACTCCCCTTGCTAAGACTCGACGTGCCTATCCAATACAATCGTTTCTTCACAGGGACTTCCACATGCCGCCAACTGTGCCCCCCGTCCGTTGTGGTGAGCACCGTGCCCACGTCCCCGACGGCCCAACCCTCATTGCCCCGCACCTGTATCCCGTACAACGACTCCGTAATTCCTGTATCGAGCCGCTCCCAGTTCTGGCCATTGTCAAAGGACACCATGATCACCCCGTCCAGGCCGGCGGCAAACCAGGAATCGTTGTTCCGACTCAGACAGAACATCGTCTGCTCCGCAGGAGAGGTGATCTCCGTCCAAGTCAACCCCCCGTCCTCGGTCCGGAAGATCCGCCCGAATTCCCCCACCATGTGCCCCACACCGCTCCCGGCAATGCATACCCCATAGAGATTCACATCCTCCTCCAGGGTCGCGTCCTTCCAGGTCTTCCCCCCATCCGACGTGACCACGACCGCACCCCAATCGCCGATCGCGCATCCATGTTGCGCATCCCCGAATGAGATGCTGAACAGATGACGCTCGACCACCTTCTGCTGGGGCTGCCAGGTCTTTCCCGCGTCCGAGCTGTAAAGGATCAGACCCGCTTTACCACAGATCCATCCGTTCTGCGCATCCGGAAAACTCATAGAGAACAAGGGCACCCGCACCCCGCTGTCCATCGTCTCCCACAATTTGCCCCCGTCCTCGGAGCGGTACATTCTGCCCCGGTCTCCGGCTAGCAGATACACCGAATCCGTGATCATTGCGGAGCAGTAGATGTTCTCCCGGACCTCTTCAGACGTGAGCAGCCCTTCGGCCGTCTCCCCGTATGCCGGAAAAGAATAGAACAACATACACGCCATGACAATGATTGCTGTGCTTCCTCTCGGCCTTCGCCTCACTTCCTGAAACTGCCTCATCAGGTGTCCTCCAGTTTCGACTCAACGGGATTGTGAATATCTCGGCGCATCTCGCCGAGATTAGGTACAAGTGTATTTTTTACACTCTTCTGCTACTCGCGGTCAAGTCTATGAACGGAACGTAAGTAAACTGGGAATGAAGGCAGGCAACAAAACTTTATTTTGTTAGTCAGATAGAATGCCTCGCACCTTGTCCCACCCTGCCCGCTGATCGCCTATTTCGCCTCGTAGGCCTTCTCCAGAAGCTGGGTCTTCTTCGTCGCCCGCTCGAGGGTGTTCGGCGCGAGCCAGGTAATTGCAGGCCCAATCTTCACGTCACTGTGCATCTTTGCGCGGATTTCCTTCTCGAGGCCCGGCAGGTCCCCTTCCTGGACCCCTTCGCCGTATTCGATCTTCAATTTCAGCGGAGGGACCACCCGTGGAGGCTGTTCGTCGAGGACGATCCGAAAGGCACCGGTAACACGGGGGACAAAGCCGTTGATCACCCCCTGAATGGCCGCCGGGTACACGGGAACCCCCTTGACCTTGAGCATGTCATCGGCCCGGCCGACGATCTTGTAGCGGAACCCGCTCAGCCCGCAAGGACAAGGATCCGTAAAGACCTGATGGATATCGTTCAGTGTAAAGCGAAGGTTGAAGAAGAACAGGGGCTGTTCCGGTTCGATAGGCGTGAACACTGCCAGGCCCGTGGCACCGTGCTCCATCGGGACCGGCTCCTTGGTTTCGGGGTGAACGAGTTCGTAATAGCAGTAATCGTCTGCCACCCAGTGCATGCCCTGGTAAACCGGGTGATCGCACGAACACCCGTAGCCGGCGCCCACATCGAAGAGCTTGGCCCCGTACTCCCCCTCCAAACGGTCCCTTACTTCGGGAATGCCAGCCCCGGGTTCGGCCCCGCACAGGAGCATCTTGAGCCCCAGGCTCTTTACGGGCGCCCCCAGCACATCCGGTGCACGCTCGATCAGGTGCAAGGCGAGCGATGGGGTGCCGGCAAAGACATTCACCTTGAAGAGCTGCATCAGCTTGAGAATGCGTTCGGTCCCCGCCTCTGCACCGATGGGGATCAGGGTGAGCCCGGGCACCTTCTGGTACCAAAAGAGGGAAGGGGTGCCTGCCGCGTGCATGCTCAGGCCAAAGCAGAGCCCCATCCGGTCGCCGGGTCGCAGGCCGATCCGCCACCCGATTCTCCCGAAGATGTCCGCCTGTCTGTCCAGGGCCTTCTTGAAGATCGGATAGGGGGTCGGGATGCCCGTTGTGCCCGAGGTGGTCGTGAGGAGATAGAGGTCCTCGTATCTCTCCTTTCCGAAGAGCTCCAGGAAGAACTTGTCCATATCCGCCCCCACCTCTTCGATCAACTCCCGGAACTCCGGCTGCCCGGCGTACGGAATCATCCGCGCAAAATCGTCGAAGGAGCGGATGTCCTCCGGTTTCACCCCTGCCTTCTCCATCCGCCTTCGGTCGAAGGGAACCTTCTCGTAGAAGTACTCGAGGGACTGTTTGAGCTTCTCCCACTGGATGTCTCGCATCTGGGGCGTGTTGAGGATGGGTTCCACGTCCATGTCAAAGTATTTCTGCTCGGTCTGCGCCATGGTCCGACTCCTATTCTTCCTAGATTCCCCTTCTCCCTATTTTTTGAACACGTGGAGCGTCATGGAGGAGGCGTCGATGCCGATGATCCCGCCCCCATTGTGGGTCATGCCGATCTTCGGGTCCTTCACCTGGCGTTTCCCGGATTCGCCCCTTAGCTGTTTGACGATCTCGTAGATCTGGGCACAACCCGTCGCGCCCACGGGATGGCCTTTCGTCACGAGACCGCCGGACGGGTTCGACGGCTTCCTCCCGTCG
This sequence comes from Syntrophobacteria bacterium, assembly GCA_030145435.1. Classification (GTDB taxonomy): domain Bacteria; phylum Desulfobacterota; class DSWW01; order DSWW01; family DSWW01; genus S015-6. Next base: position 2,847 of record JAQYVQ010000247.1, read on the forward strand.
ATCTCCAGAACCCCCTCGTCGATCCATTTCGGTGCATCCTCCCCGGGGCAGATGTCGAGCTCGATCAGATCCATGATCTCCGCCGGGGACGTAGCATCGTGGACCTCGATGACGTCAACGTCCTCGGGCCCGATCCCCGCGGCCTCGTAGACCTTGGGCGCCAGACGTCTCGTCAGCGTGTCGTCCGGGTCATTGGTGATCTTCCCACTCCCGACCACCGAGGCGGCAACCCAGACCGGTTTTGTGGTCTGTTTCGCTGCCGCGCGTTTGCTGCTCAACACTACAGCAGCGGCGCCGTCACCGATGGGGGAACACATCATCCGGGTCAGGGGGAAGGAAACATCCCCGGACTGGAGCACCTCCTCCAGGGTAACCTCTTCCTGATACTGGGCATGCGGATTGAAAGCCCCGTTCTTGTGGGCCTTCACCGAGAGCTTGGCAAAGTGTTCCTGGGTCAGGCCGTACATATTCATGTATCTTCTCGTCATCCAGGCGTACATATCCATGAAGATGCTGCGCTTCTCGCCGCTGCCCTCATGCATGATCTTGTCTTCCTTGCCGAGCTGTGCTTCCGCGTTCTTGAAGTAATCGAGAACCAGCTCCACATCCACGGCAGTCCCCAGCGCTCCGAAGGACTTCTTCTTGTCCTTGTCGTAGAGCTTCTCGAACCCAACGACGAGGACCGTGTCGTACAGGCCCGCACCCGTAGCCGCCCATCCCAGATGAAAGGCGGACGAGGAACTGGCGCAAGCACTTTCCACGTTGAATATGGGGATGCTGTCGATCCCCATGGCGGTCAGGGTGACCTGACCCCGGATCATCTCCTGGCCGGTCATCAACCCTGCCACCGCATTGCCCACATAGGCAGCCTGAATGTCCTTCTTGTCTATGCCCGCGTCCTTGATCGCTTCTTCTGCAGCCTCCCGCACGAGGTCCTTGATGCTCTTGTCGAGGAGCTTCCCGAAGCGGGTCATGCCTGCACCGACCACAGCAACGTCTTCCATCGAATCACTCCTTTTCGGTTAGCGGCCCATTTCTTGCGCGCCGCGTTATTCCATCGAGATCATCGGCGTCTTTACCCAACC
>JAQYVQ010000260.1 GCA_030145435.1 Syntrophobacteria bacterium
GAGTTCCACCCGGCGGATCTTACCGGACAGAGTCTTGGGCAGCTCCGCGACGAACTCGATTTCCCTCGGATACTTGTACGGGGCTGTCTCTCGCTTCACGTGGGCCTGGATCTCTTTCACGAGTTGCTCTGACGGGTCATAACCGGGCGCCAGGATGACGAACGCCTTGACGACCGTGCCCCGAAGGGGGTCCGGGGAGCCGACCACGGCGCTTTCCGCCACTGCAGGGTGGCTCTGAAGCGCACTCTCCACCTCGAAAGGGCCGATGCGATACCCGGAGGAATTGATTACATCATCCGCCCGTCCGACGAACCAGAAATAACCCTCCTCGTCCTTGTAGCCCTTGTCGCCGCTGTAATACCAGTCTCCCCGGAATGACTCGGCGGTTGCCTCCGGGTTTCGCCAGTACCCTGTGAACAGGCCTACCGGAGGCTCCGGCTTGACCCGGACGGCGATGTGCCCTTCTTCCCCGGAAGGCAGGACATTCCCCTCGTCGTCGATGATCTCGACGACGAAGCCGGGAGCGGGCTTGCCCATGGACCCGTACTTGACCGGCATGCAAGGGTAGTTGGCGATGATGTTGACCGTCTCGGTCTGCCCGAAGCCGTCGTAGATCGTTACCCCAGTGTGCTCCTTCCAGACCTTGATCACCTCCGGATTCAGGGGCTCACCGGCGGAGCAGCAGTGCCGCAGCCCGCTGAAGTCGTATCCGGCCAGGTCCTCCAACACGAACATGCGGTAGGCGGTGGGGGGGGCACAGAGCGTGGTGATCCCGCACCGCTCGATCAACTCGAGGTGGGTCTTCGCATCGAACTTGCCGGCTGCGTCGTGGACCATCACGGCGGCCCCGATCAGCCACTGCCCGAAGAGCTTGCCCCAGGCCGCCTTTGCCCAGCCCGTGTCGGCCAGGGTCCAGTGGAGATCCGAGGGCTTCAGGTCGTGCCAGAACTTTGCCGTGACCATGTGCCCGAGCCCGTAGGAGGCCTGCGTGTGCGGGACCATCTTGGGAAACTTGGTCGTGCCGGACGTGAAGTAGATCAGCATGATGTCGTCGGACCGCGTGGGCTCGACGGCGTCGCGGGCAAGGTGCTTCGATGCCCCGTCCATCATCGATTCGTAGGACAGCCATCCGTCCCCCCCGCCTGCCCCCTCGCCTCCCATGCTTATCAGGTGTTTCAGGCTGGGACACGTGTCGCGGATCGCCTCGACCGTGGACAGGTGCTCGTACCACACCACGGCTCCGACGGCATCGGCCTCGTTCACCCTGTAGGCCACGTCCTTGGGCGTCAGGATGTTCGGGGCCGGCATGGGGATGACCCCGAGCTTGAAGCAGCCCAGCATCACCGCGTACCAGTCCACGACCCGGGGCACCATCACGAACAGGCGATCGCCCTTCTCGAGGCCCAGCTCGAGCAGTGCATTGGCAAACCTGTTCGACAGGCATTTCAAGTCGAAGAAAGAGTACTTACGAATATCCTGACCGGTCCTGTCCGCCCAAACCAGCGCCAGCTTCGACCGGTCCTCGCTCCATCGATCGATCACGTCGAAGCCGTAGTTGAAGTACTCCGGGACCTCGATCGCATACGTTCCGACCACCTCGTCGTAGTCCCTCATGTTCGGACCATCCGGGTTGACCGGGATGTTGTCGTAGGCGGGGATCATATTGGGCATTACCTCTCTGGAGATTGTTCGGGATTACCCTGTTCAGTCGTTATGCTACCGCACCCATTGAAGGGGTCAAGTCTGGACAGAGATCGGGGACAGTCACCGATCTTCCGCATTCTGCATTCCACATTCCGAAAAGCCGTGCACGCTTAGGGTTCGCGCAGAAATAACTTCACAGGGGAAGGGCCAATCATCTCATCATGGGGATGGGTTTTC
>JAQYVQ010000265.1 GCA_030145435.1 Syntrophobacteria bacterium
CTACCGGGAGAAATCCGATGCCATGAAGAAGGACATGATTCAACTTCCCGTCCGGTTCGGGTTCCACGAGTACTTCGACTCGATCACAGGGCAGGGGTACGGCTCCCCCGGTTTTTCCTGGACCGCAGCCCTGTTCGTGGATCTGGTGTCCGAGTCCTACGAAGGAGACGGGTATTCCCCGCGCCCGCTGGGATCGAGGAAAACGACACGGCTCGGGAAGAGGACCGTGCTGAACGGTGGCAATGGCGTGGGCCCCGTTCCAACAAACGAAATTGCATCAAGGTTGATGGTCGCCATAGGTGATCTGAAGAGCGCCTTTTTCGACATGGAGAGGGGACGGGTAGACTACCGGGCCATGAAGGGCTCGCCCGAGTACCTTGCCTACCGGGACCTGGCGTCGTGCCTCCATAGCTTTGACCCGGAATCTCTCACGACCCGCGAGGAGAGGCTTGCCTTCTGGATCAATCTCTACAACAGTGTCGTGGTTCACGCCGTCGCTGAACTGGGGGTGAACTCGTCCGTGCGAGAGGTATCCGACTTTTTTGCGCGCGCGAGTTACCGTATCGGGGACGACCTCTTTTCCCTTGACGAGATCGAGCACGGGATTCTGCGAGCAAACGCCCGTCCCCCTTTCCGGTTCTTCCTCCCCTTCGGGAAGAACGATCCTCGCCGGAGGTTCTTGTTGGACAGGGTCGACCCCCGAATCCACTTCGCCCTCGTGTGCGGGTCCCGGTCCTGTGCACCGATCCGTTTCTATGAGGCCCCGGCAATCGACGAACAACTGGAGACGGCCGCCCGGAATTTTGTCAACAGTTCAGAGGTCGTGATCCTGCCGGAACGCAACAAGATCCTGCTCTCTCAGATCTTCCAGTGGTATGCCCGAGACTTCGGAGGCCGCAACCAGGTCCTCCTGTTCGTCCTGCGCCACCTCGACGACGACGAGAATGCCGCGTACGTATCACGGCACCTCGACACCCTCCAGGTGGAATACCTCTTCTACGACTGGAACTTGAACCACTAGTAGGCCCGTCAAATAATATTCTATTTTTCTCTTGACTTAGGGCAAAAACGCGCCTATCTTATTTATTGGCCGACCGATCAACTTTAGGGAGGAAGGGAATCATGACTGATGCACCATCTGCAAGCGGCGCGTACCGAAAACCGGAAAAGGTGGAGGCGATCATCCGGGCCGCCTCGAGAGCCGTCGCCAAGAAGGGATATGCCCAGGTGTCGCTCCGGGACGTGGCGGAAGGAGCGGGTGTGCCGAAATCCCTCCTCCACTATTACTTCAAGGACAAGAATCAACTCATGGAGGCGCTCCTCAACTTTCTCAACAGGAAATACATAAAGATCATCGACAGGGTTGCCCGGCTTCCCTTGAGCACGAGCGAAAAGCTGGAGAGGGGATTCGAGGAATTCCAGAAATTTACCGCGAGAGAGCCGAAATGGATGCTGATGATCCTGGATCTTCTCGTCCAGGCCGTCCACCGGCCGGAGAGCAAGAAGGAGGCCTATTCGCTCTATGAGGAAGTGAGCGGAATCATTACCCGCGTTCTCCAGAAGGAAAGAGATGCAAAAGGGACAAAGGGAGAAGTTGATGAGGCCGTCATGTCATCCCTGATTGTCGCCACGATGATCGGCTTGGGGGTCCTCTTCATCCTGGACAAGCAAGCGACCGACTTCTCGCTGGCGAATGCCTACTTTCAGCGGATGCTGGAGGAGTTTATTGGATTGAGAAGAGAATGACCCGTCAACCATGACCGGTGCAGGGTAATCCCGAGGGATCGATCATCATCCGAGTGTAGGAGAAAATCATGAAACCTGAGTTACAGAAACCTACCTTTCAGAAGAACCCTGACGACCGGGATCGCATGCGTCTGATCTGGGATCCGGAACAATGCGTCGGCTGCCGGGTCTGTGAGGCGGTGTGCAGTTTTGTCAAGGATGGGGAGTCCAACCCGGTGAAGTCGCGGGGCAAGATCATTCGAAACGTGGAAGACAATATCCTCTACAAAGTACGGGTTCACTGCCAACAGTGTGACAAAGCTTACTGCAAAGCGGTCTGCCCCTCGGGTGCGATCAACGAGGATGACAGCGGGGTCAAATTCGTGGATGAAAACAAGTGTATCGGGTGCCGGATGTGTGAAATCGCCTGCCCGATCGGTGCGATCACGGTGAATCCCGACAGTCATGTCTCGATGAAGTGTGATCTGTGCAAGGGCCTGGATGAGCCTCAATGCGCCAAGTACTGTTACGCGGGGGCGCTACAGTATGTGTCAGAGGAAAAGGCCGGGATGATGGTGGCAAGGGCTCGGTCGAAAAGGATGATGGATCTGCATCCGGAAGGAGGCCTGTCATGTCCATAGCAGGGAAGATACTGAGGATCGATCTCACCGACCGAAGAATCGAGAAGGAGCCGACATCGAGCTATGTGAACGACTACATCGGTGGAGTCGGCATAGCGACCAAGCTGATCTGGGACGAAGTGCCGCCCGGTGCCGACGGAACGGATCCGGAGAACCTGCTCACCATCAATTCAGGCCCCCTGACCGGGACGCTCCTTGGCAACAAGGCCAATATCATGGTCAAGTCCCCCATCTTTACGAACAAGACCCTGTCCATGGCCGGTTTTGGAGGTCAGTTTCCATCGGAGATGAAGTTCGCAGGATATGACAACATTGCCGTGGGCGGTCGAGCGGACGAGCCTGTGTACATCTACATCGACAACGATCGGGTGGAAATCAGGGACGCGGGGCACCTGTGGGGGCAGGATACCGTGAAGACGCAGGAGATATTGAGGAAGGAGTTGAACGACCCGGATGTTCAGATCGTGTGCATCGGCCCGGCAGGGGAGAATCAGGTGGCCTACTCGATGGTGGTCCACGATATCCAGTGTACGGCCTCCAAAGGAGGATTCGGGGCTGTCATGGGCTCGAAGAACCTGAAGGCCATCGCCGTCAGGGGGACCAGGGGACTGCCGATTGCGGACGGGGACGCCTATTGGTCCCTGTGGAAGGAGTTCTACGAGTACTACTCGGCGGGCATGGTGCAGGCATTGAGTAGCACGCTGCAGAAGGAGGGGCAGTCCCGCCACATGCAGATCTATTACACGACCCGGGATGACGTGCCCTGGGGATACTACGACACCTGGCAGATCCCGCAGAAGGACAAAGCGTACCAGATAGACGACTTTCTCAAGAAGCATCTGACCGGGGCCTTGGGTTGCTCGTTCTGCATGATTCAGTGCGCCGAGAACTATCGGGTTCCAGGCATGGCGAACGGCGGGGTGAACTGCATCGCCTACCTGCCCTATCGCTATCTTCTCAAGAGCCATGACATGAATCTCTGGTGGAAGGCGATCCAGCTCTGCAATTACCACGGGCTCGAAACGATCAACATGGCTTCGATCACGAGCTGGCTGATGAAGTTGCACGAAGAAGGGATCATCACGGCCGAGGACACGGACGGGATCCCGATGGAATGGGGAAGCGAGGAAGCGGTGATCGCCACCATCGAGAAGGTGGCCCGGCAGGAAGGGTTTGGAACCCTGCTGAAGGACGGCATCGTGCCGGCTGCAGAGGCGATCGGAAGGGGCTCGATCGATTTTGCCATACAGACGAGGAATCAGGCCCCCTTTCCCGGCGGACAACCCTTCCGGGCGACCATGGGGGCGTAT
>JAQYVQ010000278.1 GCA_030145435.1 Syntrophobacteria bacterium
CTGCTTCACGTCGTGCATCGTAACCTTGTAACCGGCCTGGGCACTGACTTGAGTGATGCCGCCGCCCATCAGTCCGGATCCCACCACGAAGACTCTCTCGATTTTCATAACACCACCCTCCATCAGCTAGACCGTTCAAAAGACCGTCTCGGGGCCCCGCTCGTTGCTTGTGCGACAACCTAAATTGTATCCGTCTGCTCGGGGAAAGTCCACACGGAGAGGCGGTAAGAGCCCGTTTTTTGACTCGATCCGAAGCGTGTGATAGCTTAAAAAGACCTCCTTTTCTTTCCCAATCGATCCCCCGACACACATTCCGACCAGGGAAAAGAAAGGGGCCGCCTTGAGCGCCATGCATTGTGCCGATTTGATCCTGGCAGCAATCAAGGAATGAGAAAGAAGGGGAGCGTGAAGATGAGCGAAGGCAGCGTGAACTATGTGGTGCAAGGGAACATTGCGACCGTAACGGTAGACCATCCACCGGTGAACGCCCTGAACGAGGCCCTTTGGATTCGCATCGGAGAGATCTTCGAGGAGATCACGCAACGAGAGGATGTCAAGGTGGCCATCGTAACAGGGGCGGGCGACAAGGCCTTCGTGGCCGGTGCGGACATTACCGAACTGGGGACGAAGAGGCGGTTCGACGGTGAGGCCTATTCTCGGCTGTGCCAGGAGTCCCTGAACAAGGTGGAGTTCTGTCCGCAGCCGGTGATTGCTGCCATCAACGGTTTTGCACTGGGTGGGGGCTGTGAACTGATCATGGCTTGCGACATCCGCATAGCCTCTCAGAAGGCCCGCATAGGCGTGCCGGAGATCAACCTTGGCATCATCCCCGGAGCCGGGGGTACGCAGCGGATCACCCGAATTGTTCCGAAAGGGTATGCCAAGCTGATGGTGTTGAGCGGGGACATGATCCCGGCCGAAGAGGCCCTCCGCATCGGGCTCGTGGAGAAGGTGGTGCCGCCGGAGAACCTGGAAGAAGAGGCAAGGGCACTGGCAGAGAAGCTTGTCGCAAAGGCCCCGATAGCGCTCCGGCTTGCCAAGAAGGCGGTGAACGAGGGCATCATGGTCTCCCTGCGGGAGGCCCTGAACATCGAGGCAGAGTATTTCGGTCTGCTCTGTGGGACCGATGACAAGAATGAGGGGGTGGATGCGTTCCTGAACAAGAGGAAGCCCACATACAAAGGCAAGTAGGATGAGAGCAGATACGATAGACCCGGGTGTTCTCTTCAACCCCAGGAGCCGGTCCGTCCGGTGGTCCGGGATTGCCGGCGCGCGCATCCGGACGGGAACGATTAGTTCGAGGGATCAGTCCGGGATGGGCGACTGCGTTCTAATGGACTTCCGGAAGGGCTTCTTTGCCGTCTCAGACAGCTCGAACCGGTTCCCAACAGCATCGAGGCGGTTTTTACGAAAATTGGCCACGGGATTGGAGGCACTGCCTTCGCCGGATCCGGGGAAAATCTTCAGCCTGGGGGAATTCGATCGTCTTTCCCGTAGCGTTATCGACACATCCGAAGAAGTCCTGCAGACGATTCCTTATACAGAGAGCTGTACGTTCACGGGTGTCCTCGTTGCGAGAACCGAGGCTGGGCAAAAGGGA
>JAQYVQ010000441.1 GCA_030145435.1 Syntrophobacteria bacterium
TCGGGTTGACCTCCATGATTTTCGCGGCATCCTGGAGCCTTGCCGCTGCCTGGAACTCCCCTTCCGCGTGGATGACCTTTGCCCGTTTGTCCCTCTCCGCCTCGGCCTGCTTGGCCATGGCCCGCTGCATCTCCTGGGGCAAGTCGACGTGCTTCACCTCGACATTCGTGACCTTGACGCCCCACGGATCGGTTTGCCGATCCAGGATGTCCTGGAGGTTTTTATTGATCTTGTCCCTCTCCGCCAGGAGCTCGTCCAATTCCACCTGGCCCAGAACGCTCCGAAGGGTGGTCTGAGCAAGCTGGGAGGTGGCGTACAGGAAGTTCTCCACCTGCACGACGGCGTTGTTCGAGTCCATGACCCGGAAATAGACGACCGCGTTGACCTTGATGGACACATTGTCCCGTGTGATCACGTCCTGGGGAGGCACATCCAGCACGACGAGTCGGAGGCTCACCTTCTGCATCTTATCGATGATCGGGATCAGCAGGATCAGGCCGGGCCCCTTCTCACCGATCAGCCTGCCGAGCCGGAAGATGACGCCTCGCTCGTACTCCTTCAGGACGCGGATGGCACTGGCCAGGATCAGCCCCAGGATCACAAATACGGCAATAATAGGCGTGGAAATCATACTCGTCTCCTCTCTGAAAAAGTGTGGTGGATCACATCCATCCTATTTCGAGACTCTTTTCACTCTCAAGGTCAACTCGGACACACTGACGATCTCGACGGTGTCCCCCGGCTCGAACTCATCCTCGCTCTGTGCATTCCAGTATTCCCCGTGGACAAAGACCTTCCCCTCCGGCTTGATCGGGTTCACCACTCTCGCCCGCTTACCGATCAGTCCCTCCTGCCCGGTCGTAGGCTGCCTCATCTGAGCCCGCAAGGCAAAGGACATGGCGAACAGGAAGAAGCCGGCCGTGGTGGCCACCATGGGGACGATCACGTACCAGGAAACGCGAAGCGCGGGATCCGGGGACTCGATGAGCATCAGGGATCCCAGGAGCAAAGCCACGACCCCCCCCAGCGAGAGGACCCCGTAGCTGACCACCTTGATCTCGGCGATGAACATGATGATGGCCAGCAGGATGAGCAGAACCCCCGCATAGTTCACGGGAAGCGTCTGCAGGGCGAAGAAGGCGAGGATGAGGCAGATCGCGCCGAACACGCCCGGGAAGATGACGCCCGGGTTCGACAATTCGAAGAACAGCCCGTAAAAGCCCAGCATCATCAGGATGTAGGCAATGTTCGGGTTGCTCAGCGTATCGAGGACCCGGTACCTCCAACCCATTTCCGACTTCCGGACGGGAAGGTCTTTCAGGGCCAGGGTTCTCTTCCCCCAAACCGTCTCGACTTCCCTTCCCTCTACCTTCTCGATCAGCTCCGAAACGCTCGAAGCCACCAAATCGATGACCTTCAACTCCAGGGCCTTCTGGGCAGACACAGACTCGCTTTCTCGGACCGCATTCACGGCCCACTCCACATTTCTTCCCCTCTGTTCTGCCAGGCTCTTGGCGTAGGCGGCGGCATCGTTTTCCACCTTCTTGAGCATCGTCTCGTCCATCTTGCCTCCCCCCAACCCCACCGGATGCGCCGCCCCGATATTCGTGCCCGGGGCCATTGCCGCCACATGGGCCGCAATCGTTATCAGGACGCCCGCCGAGGCAGCCCGCGCTCCGCTCGGCGCGACATACACGATAACAGGGACAGGGGAGTTCAGGATGGACTGCACGATGTCCCGCATCGCGGTGTCCAGGCCGCCCGGTGTATCCAACTCAAGGATGACGCATGCGGCCCCGCTGGAGGCCGCCTCCTTCACCCCGTTGTCGATGTAATCGCTGATCACGGGGTTGATCGTGCTTTTTACCGTCAACTGGAGGATGTAGCCCTTCGAGGCATCGGGAGAAGGCACGAGAACCAGACCCAACCCGAGCAGGAGCACGAACACGGAGACCAGGCGAGGCCCCCTTGATGTGCTCAGAGGGCAAAACTTCTTCCTTTTTCCTTTCATGGTAATCTCATCTCCTGTTCAAGCTTTTACAGAAAACTTACGAACCTTTATAGAAGAGTTCATATCCAATATACTATACTCTCTGGATATCTTCCTAGGGACCTTCACCTCTATCAGGTTAGATGCGAAATATGCAGAACCATTGCCAGGCTTTTTGAATCATTAAAAAGCCGTTTCTTTATGAGGGAAATCTTCATGGCTTACGCAGTCGGATTCATCGTGGCCTTCTTTGTCTGGCTCTTCCTCCCGGAGAAGGCCTTTGCCTGGGGTCCGGTCACCCACCTCCAACTGGGCATCGAAGCCCTTCGGCACACCAGCCTCCTCGGCCACAGCCTCCGCATGGTCCTGGAGGCCTTCCCCTACGACTATCTCTACGGATGCATCGGTGCGGACATCATCTTTGCCAAAGGCCTCGCCAAAATCCATGACCACTCCCACAACTGGCTGGTGGGGTTCTCGGTCCTGGAGGAAGCCAACTCCCCGCCACAAGAGGCCTTTGCTTATGGATACCTCAGCCATCTGGCGGCGGACACCGTTGCCCACAACTATTTCGTCCCCGAGTGTTACGTGCGAACCTACCCGACCAAGACCCTTCGGCACGCCTATTGGGAAGTGCGGTTCGACAGCCTGGAAAACAACGAACTCTGGGCCCTCGCCCGGGAGATCGTTCGCCTGCCACAGCACGCAGAAGACGATGACTTGCTGGAACGGGTTGTGAAAAGAACCCTCTTCTCCTTCAAGACCGACAAGCGGATATTTTCGAGCCTGCTGGTCCTGAATCGGATGGAGCAATGGCAGAAAATGCTCGACAACCTGTCGGAGAGATCCGTCTGGACCCTTACGGACCGTGACGCAGCCAAATACCGGGAACTTTCCTTCAAGAACGCCCTCGATTTCCTTCTGCATCTCGAACGGGCCGATTGTATGAAGATGGACCCGACGGGAAAGGATGCGCTGCTGTCGGCGAAATGGATTCGCAGGAACCTTCGGGCGTTGGACAGGAGGGGAAAGCTGGAGCCCGACTTCCTTGCTCAGGCACTCAAGGCGCTTCAACCGGAAAACGGCCAGGGGGTTTTCCCGGGTAACGGGCGGCGACTGCGTTCTCACACCCCGGACGGCGCATCCAAATCTCGCCTTCTGTAAGACCCACCTCCTACGTCTTCCTTCGGCGCCCTTTTCCAGGATTGCTCCGCAAGATCCCAATCTGGTCGAGCACCCTGTGAGCCAGGACACGCTTCGGAAGAAGAGGTAACTCAGAAATGCTCCCATCCTTCCCGATTATCTTAACCTGATTGCTGTCGGACTGAAATCCAATCTCCTTTCTCGACACATCGTTGGCCACGATGAGGTCCAGGTTCTTCTTCTCGAGTTTCGCTCTCGCATTCTTGACCAGGGATTGCGTCTCCGCCGCAAAGCCGATGAGGAGCCTGTCTTCTTTCTTTTGTCCCAACTCGAGCAGGATGTCCGGCGTTGTCTTCAGCTTCAGTGTCAGGGACGCATCCTGCTTCTTCACCTTCTGTTTCGCACGGCTCGCAGGCGCGAAATCAGACACGGCCGCTGCCATGACGACGGTGGTGGAGGCCGGGAAGGCTTTCATCACGGCCTTTCGCATCTCCTCGGCACTCCGTACCCGCACGAGCTCCACGTCGAGCGGTGGAGCACAGCTCGTCGGTCCGCTGATCAGGGTAACCTTCGCGCCCCTCTGTGCGGCAGCGCGAGCGATCGCATACCCCATCTTCCCGGAGGAGGGGTTCGTGAGAAACCTGACCGGATCGATCGCTTCTTCCGTGGGCCCGGCCGTGACAAGGATATGCTCCTCTGTCAGATCCTTCGGAGCGAGTCGGCCGACGACTTGTTCTACGATGTCTCCCGGGTCGGCGAGTCTTCCAACGCCCTCATACCCACAGGCGAGCTCGCCTTCCTCCGGCTCGATGAAGAGGTATCCGAAACGCTTCAACCGCTCGATGTTTTCCTGCGTGATCGGATTCTGGTACATGTTCACGTTCATGGAGGGGGCAAAAATCACGGGAATCCTGGTGGCGGCACAGACCATGGTCGTGAGCAAGTCGTCCGCCACGCCGGCCGCGACCTTGCCCAGCACGTTCGCCGTAGCAGGGGCGATCAGAAGAAGGCTGGACCGATCCACGAGGGATATGTGGCCGATTTTCTGCTCCTGGGTCAAGTGAAAGGTTTCGGTCCAGACCGGGTTTCCCGAGAGCACCTGCAGGGTCAGGGGCGTGATGAACTCCTGGGCGTTTCGGGTCATCACGACATGTACGTCCAAGCCCTCCTTGACCAGGGACCGGACGATCTCGGCCGCTTTGTACGCGGCGATGCCCCCGGTCACTCCCACCAGGACGGTCGCAGGAATCTCTGTTACGTTCGGTTCCATCATCTAGACTTTGAGCTTCTCGCTCAATTTCTTTTCCACGGCGGGAGGAAGCATTTCCCCGACAGCCCCCCCCAGCGAAACGATTTCTTTGATGATCGAGGAACTGTGGTACAGGTACTTCCCTTCTGTCATCATGTAGACCTGCTCCACATTCGGATCCAGGGACTTGTTCGCCAGGGCCATCTGGAATTCATAGTCGAAGTCCGTCACGGTCCGGATCCCACGAAGAATCGCCTGTGCCTGCCTCGTGCGGACATAGTCCACCAGGAGCCCGGAAAAGGAATCGACCTCTACGTCAGGCTCACCCTTGAAGACTTCCTGCATCATGCCCACGCGCTCTTCAACCGAAAAGGTGCCGCTCTTTGTCGTGTTGATGGCGACCGCAACGATGATCCGGTCGAAGATTTTCAGGGCCCGTTTCACGATATTCACATGGCCATAGGTGATCGGGTCAAAAGAGCCCGGGTAGATCACACAGTTTTCTATCTTCGCTTTCCCTTTACCGCCCATCGTCTCTCTCTCTTCTCCCGGCTGGTAGTTCAAAAAGGTGAGCAGGGTATTGCCGTATCGCCTCTCCCCCTCCACGACGAAGCCCGCAGGAACACAAGCAAAAGCGTCTTTTTGAGCGTGCTCGAAGACAATCCTAGCACGTTCTTTTAATAAAGCAAACCGATGGAGCCCCTCCAGGATTCGCTCCTTTCCTTCCGCACCGTAGGGTGGATCCAGAAACACCAGGTCACACGGTTCGGCCAGGGCCTCTCGGATCCTCGCAAGCCCCTCCGGCAGCCTGGTTCGAAAAACAACCGCTCGGCCGTCCAGTTCACACTTCCTGAGATTCTCCCGGATCGCATGTACGCACTCGTGTTTCTCGTCACAGAAGACGGCACGCTCGGCGCCACGACTCAATGCCTCGATCCCCAGGGCACCGCTGCCCGCAAAGGCATCCAATACAATGCTACCCTCCACCGTGTCCCCGAGGATCGAAAACAGAGCCTCTCGTATCCTGTCCTGCGTCGGCCTCACACCCTTCCCCGGCGGAACCCCCAGCCTGCGGCCCCGGACGAACCCGCCTACCACACGCAATCCTCGATGACGGCTTGGCGCCTTCTTCTGTGACACGGTCACCCCGTCGGCGGCTCCTGTACGCCCTTTCGATCAAAACGCAGCATGGAAACCACCTCTTCCATTCTTTTTCGGTGCGTGCCCGCCCAGTAGACCTTGTCGCAGGATCTGCATCCGCGAAAGGCGAACATCGAACCGGCAACATAGTCCGGAATCCTTCCGTACGCCTCCTCCGACGCCAGATTCTCCAGCGGAAGGTTGCACAGTAAGCATCGTGTCAACATTCTTTCCGGGCAGACGTCGAGCGAAAGGGCCACCACCACCTGCCGCAATTGATCCTCCCAGCCGTCGCTCCTGACGAGCACATGGCCGCCAACCCCTCGACACTGGACCAGCTGGGTATCTCGCGTCAAGAGGACACGACCCGAATCGGCGTGCAGCTTGAGGAGTTCCCGATCGTCTATCTCCCTGAAGTACCACGTGTCGAATCCCAGGATGCGAAGCCAGCGGGCCAGGCGGCCGAGCATGGAATCCACCACGAATTGTGGAGTCTTCTCCGGATCCACGAGATAGGGCCCCTATTTTGCAGAGGTTCTTTGACACTCGAGAAACGGCTGTGTTAGCTTTCTACCTCTCTCTTCATATGCCCATTTTCCTTCTAAAACAATAGGCTTACAAGACTTTTTCCGGGATCTTCCACAGGGGAGGGTTGTTCCATGAAAGGGATTCAAGAATTGCCGAGGCGATCGATATGCGGGCTGGTCTTGCTGTCCCTGCTGCTCGCACCCATTACGAGCGCGGGCGAGAAAGCCGACGAGGAAGCGGTCTCCTATCCGGGGCCTCTCGCCGCCATTGAAGACCAGTGGACCGACAAGAACCGAGAAGCCTTTGAGATCCACCTGTTCAGCATGGAACGGGACCTGGCGCCGGCGGGCGCGCCCCTCCCTCTCAGCCTGGAAGACGCATTCCGCCTGGCCCTCCGCCAGAATCTCGACCTTCGATCCGAACGGTACACGACCGACATCGCAGAAATGGAAATCAAGAAGGCAAAAGGGGCCTTTGATGCCTTTACCTTCTCGACCTTCTCTTACGATTCTTCGAGCGAGCCCCTCTCTTCTCAGCTCCAGGGCGCGGACTCCTCCTATTTCAAGAGAGAGTCCACCCTCTTCGATATCGGCCTGGGCAAGCCGGTAAGGACGGGTGGTATCATGGAACTCGCACTCGAAATGAATCGCTTCGAGAGCAATTCCACCTTTCTGATCATCAATCCGTACTATTCCACCCGTTTGAACCTCACCTTTACCCAGCCCCTCTTGAAGAACGCCGGAATCGCCTTCCAAACCGCGCCGATCCGTATCGCGGAGAATCTCCACCTGATCAGTGGAGACCGCTGGCAAGAGTTCATCACCGACATACTCGTGACGGTCTCCCAGGCTTATTGGGATCTTGCCTTCACCTTCGAAAACCTGCAAGTCCGGAAGAAATCTCTGGCACTGGCAAAAGAACTCCTTCGAGACAACGAAACCCAGGTTCGCCTCGGCACTATGGCGCCCATCGACTTGCTCCAATCCCAGACCGGCGTCGCCCTCAGGGAGGAGGAATTGATCGGCGCAGAGGCCATGCTGGAATCGGCCCAGGACGTGCTGAAGGAACTCCTTCAGCTCGATCAGGCACCCACCTATTCCTCCACCCTGATCCTTCCCACAGACACTCCTTCCACGCCTCCTCCTCGTGAGGATTCCCGTCTGGAGGATGCCATTGCCCTTGCATTCAGGAGCCGGCCCGAGTACCGTGCTGCATTGAAGGAGTTGGAGAACAAGAATCTGCAGATCAAGGTCGCGGAGAACCAGCTCCTTCCGGTTTTGGACTTCAGGGGCAATGTCGGCCTGAACGGTCTGGCAGGAAGCGCCGTTCCTACAACGGACTTCGCGGCGATCGAGAAGCTGAGTCCCCTCGAGCAGCTGCTCGTCCTCATAGGCGTGACCCCGTCACCGACGTTCACGAGCCCCCTGGACGGGAAGTGGAAAGAGAGTTATGAGGAACTTTTCAGCCCAGACTCTCATCAGTGGAGTCTCGGGCTTCGATTCGAGTACCCCCTCGGAAACAACGTGGGCAAGGCCGACTATCGCCAGGCAAAGATGGACGGCCACAGGGCCCTCTGGGCCCTGCGCAGCCTTGAACAGAAGATGGTTTTGGAGGTAAAAGAAGCCTGGAGGGCCCTGGAGGTCAACCGGAAGAAGATAAGAATTTCGGAAACGACCGTACGTCTGGCGAGGCAACAGCTCGAAGCCGAACATAAGAGGCTTTCCCTGGGGCTATCCACGAACTACCAGGTGCTGCAGATGGAGGAAGACCTTAGGAACGTCCAAATCAACAGCCTGAGGGCCAAGGTGGACTACTGGAAGGCCAGGGCAAAGATGCTCAAGGCAACAGGCACGTTCCTGCAGGAAGAAGAGATCTCGCATGATCAGATTTGACGAACAGGGAGGGGCTGACATGGTCAGGAGAAGGGTGATCTCGTTCGGGTATCTGATGATCCTCGTACCTTTCCTTTTCGGTATGGGCATGTTCGGCCAGCCAGCCGCCCGGGAGGAGGTGCCGGTAACCAAAGAGCGATTCGATGCCACCGTGGAAGACCTCGAAGGCGTCGTCGTTCAAGTGACGCACGTGAGCTACGACGGCGAGCTGTATTTCCCGGTGTATCGCGGTAAGGGCCTGGTGACGATCCCCTTCCGGAAGATCCGCGCCTTCGAACTCGGGGAGAAAGAACAAGACCGACGTGAGGTGAAGGTAACCTTCCAGGATGAAACCAGTGAAACATTCTGGGTGGACGAAGACCTCCTGTTTCTCGGGAAGGTGTCCTACGGAACCTACCAGATCCAGGCGAAAGACATTCGCCGCCTCGAATTCACTCAGGCCCCATCGGAGTAGCCTCCGGGATGAACCGTCGATTCAAACCGTCGTACAAGGCCTGGAGCGATGGGATTCTGCTTCTTGTCGCCACGATCGTCCTGGTCTTCTTCGTCTGGAACATGATCCTGCATGGAATCGCGGTCAAGGAGGATCCTGGCTTTCAAACCTGGGCCGTAAGGATCTTCCTCCTTTTGTGGTTCGCCCTGGCGTTCAGCCTGCTTCTGGAGGCCGGCAGCGCGTTGCAGGAGGGCCTCAATCGAAGAGAACTCCCCCCTATCCGGGGCGCCTCATCCGTGAGGGAACGGTCCTTCCGAACCGCAGGGCAGGGCCGGGCCCTCATCCGTCATTGCACTGGACAAATGGACAAACACTTTCGCCGCTACTATGCGTTCCACCACTATCAGGCCCCCTACGTGGCCTATTTCTACCATGGAAAGAAGGGGGCGCTCTCTCTCCTGGGCCTTCCCTGGATGAAAACGGGGTTCCTCCTCCTCTTCCTGGTCGGCATTACCGCTGTGGCCCGTGCGAATTTTTCGGGCTTTCAATGGTGGGAGTCGACGATCCTGGGGGCGGGCTGCTTGTTTGTGGTTGCCGGCCTTCTGATCCGTGTGGCGGTCCCCTACCGGAAGGTCTGGCTACGGATCGTCGAGGAGAACAACCGGAGCTGTCTTACCTTCAGCAGTTTCGGCCGCTCAGGGGACCGCTGGTTCGAGGCGCTCTGCAGATCCATCGAAACTCAGTCCGGGGTCGTCTCCTGCTCGACCCACTCCAAGTAGGGCGGCCACCCTTCGACCAGGGGGAGCGCGATGATTTCAGGGACTTCGTAGCTGTGGATCGATTTCACCTTCTCCGACAGCCGGGAAAAGAGCCGGCGCTCTGTCTTGCACAACATCAGAATCTCGCGGTCGTCACAGACTTTGCCCTGCCACCGGTAAAGCGACCGGATTCCCCCAACCAGATTCGCACATGCGATCAACCGCTCCTCGAGAAGGCCCTCCGCGATCCTTGCAGCCTCCTCCTCGGAGCCTGTGGTGATCATGACGAGGATCTTTTCCTCCATCGGATCAACTCCTTTTCGCTTTCTATACAACGGAGACAACCATGATCAAGAACGACCTCTGGATCAAGGAGATGGCCCTGAGCAAGGGGATCATCGACCCTTTCGAGTCATCCCAGATACGAAACGGCAAGATCTCCTACGGCTTGTCAAGCTTCGGCTACGATTTCCGCGTTTCGGACGAATTTTGGATCCCCCGTCCGGTGGAACACGCCGATTTGATCGATCCCAAGGCACTGCGAGACGATTCCTTTGAAACACTCCGGACCAAGGTGTGCCTCGTACCGCCGGCCAGCTTCGTCATGGCCAAATCTCTGGAGTATTTTCGAATTCCAAGGGAAATCCTGGGGATCTGTACCGGCAAATCCACCTATGCCCGCTGCGGCCTCCAGATCAATATTACCCCTCTGGAACCGGAATGGGAAGGCCATCTCACCTTCTCGATTCTGAACCCTACTCCCCTGCCCATTCGGGTGTACGCCGAGGAGGGGATCGCCCAGGTGCTCTTCCTGGAGGGAAATCCCCCAGAGACATCCTACGCCGACAGGAAAGGCAAGTACCAGGCGCAAAAAGGCATTACGTTACCGAAAGTGTGAGAAGCAAAGGTGGCAGAGCTGAAAGCCGAGTCTAGGTGAAAGGCAAAAGGTCAAAGCTGAAAGGGAATGTCCACGTATTGAAGAGAAAATCAGAGGAATTCCACCGTACCCCTTGGCTCAAAGCTGTTTTCGACTTCGGCACTCAGACTCGAGGCGCCACAACCCTCCCCGGGCTTGAAGAAGGTGTGAGGAGGGGTTATTCCAGGGAGGCGAGGTAACCCCGCTTCTTCCGCCAAACGTGAACGCAAAGGAAGAAACCCGCGATGAGGAGGTAGTTTAATGCATAGTTCGAGGCAGCCCCCCAGCCGATGAGGGGAAGGATCCCTCCGGGAGTGATCTGGAAGGCGTGGATG
>JAQYVQ010000320.1 GCA_030145435.1 Syntrophobacteria bacterium
AGGCCAAGATGAGACACAACGCCCCGCTGACCAACATTCCGGTTCCAGCCCATCCTCTGCTCTTCTTGTTCGACATTGGCTGTTCTTCCCCCTCTTCTGGTTTGTGGTTCTTCCTTCCACTGTCTCGGTAGATCCGGGCCATGATCTTCCCAAGGGTATATCAAGTGCCTGATAAAGAAGCATTAAGGAAAATTTAAGTTCTTGTTAAGGGAGATCCTCAGTCTGCAAACCCGTGGAAGAGAGCCTGAACCGAGTCTCCCGAGCATGCCTGAGCTTGACACCTCCAGACAGGTATACTTATTCTGTTTGACGAGTTAGCTGTAGCGGTCAGCTTTTGGCAACCCGCTGTTACTTATCATTTTTTGACAGGCAGAGAAAGCCATCCATGAAGATCGAATTCCAGCGAAAAGTCGACCGCATATTCGGGAAGCTGATCTGCCGCGTTCTATCCGTTTTCTATCGTAAAGACAAGACGCTTCCTCCCGACCATGCCCCGAAACGGATCCTGATCATCCTTCTGTCCGAGATGGGCAGCCTCGTCCTAGCCCACCCGATGTTTTCGCGCCTGAAGGAGAAGTTTCCCGGAGTGTCCCTCCACGTTCTCCTGTTCGAGAAGAACCGAGAGTGCCTGGAGATCCTGGATGTCCTTCCGCCTGAGAACATACTTGGGATCAACGACAAGTCCTTTGGGCAGTTCGTCAAGAGTTGCCTCCTTGCGCTGATCAGGATGCGAAAGAAACGATTCGATGTGGTCATCGACTGCGAGCTGTTCGCGAGGATCAGCAGCATCTACTCCGTGTTGAGTGGAGCGCCCCTACGTGTCGGATTCCATCCCCACACCCAGGAAGGCCTCTACCGGGGGGAGTTCATCAACCGGCCGGTACTCTACAATCCGTACCACCATATATCTCAGCAGTTTTTGACCCTTGCAGAGGCGATCGACTCTCAGACGTCGCCCAGGGCAAAACGCCGGATGATAGCGCAGGAGGAGCTGGAAGCCCCGACCATCCCCTTCGGGCAGGATGAAATGGAGCGTATGAGGAAGCGAGTGGCGGATGATTTCCCTCAGATCCTCGGAAAGGAACTGGTCCTGATCTACCCGAGTGGAGGGATTCTGCCGATTCGTGCGTGGCCGGAGGACCACTATTGCCGGCTCGCCCGAGAGCTGGTCTCCGGGGGATACACTGTAGGGGTGATCGGTATGGCCGAGGACAGCGCCCTGGCGGCCCGGGTCTTGTCCTTCTGCGGCGAGGCGAGCTGCATCGATCTGACGGGCTACACGAAATCGATCCGCGAACTCATGATCCTGTTCCACTATGCCTCTCTTCTGATCACGAACGACGGCGGGCCCGCGCATTTCGCCTCCATGACCCCGATACCGACCATCGCCTTTTTCGGCCCGGAGTCGCCCGCCCTGTACGCAAGCCTGGACCGGGAAGCGGTCAACTACTTTCTGGGGATCTCCTGCTCGCCCTGCCTCACCGCCTACAATCACCGCAACTCCCCGTGCGACGGCGACAACGCCTGTCTCAGAGAGATTCCCCCGGACCGGGTCCTCGAAAAGGCGCTCGAGATTCTCCGGAACGAGAAGAGACCGAGGCCTAGAGGACTGGCTTGAACCTATCTTGTCCTCGATGATGTACCGCGCGCCTTCTTCACGCACATGACCTCGCCAACACGCAGCCGGTGCTGCTCGCAAAGTCCGCCATTGTGCTCAGGGATTTCCGTGCCCGGTCAAGAAGCGGATATTGCGAGCGAAGCGAAGCAATCTCCCGGCCTCACTGGCCTCGGATTCCTGCTTTCGCGAAGGAATGACAGCCTCTGTGCAGGGGGATTGCCGCGTCGCAGCAATTGCCCAGCATCTTCGCTTTGCTCCGACTTGCCCAGCCGGTGCTCCTCGCAATGTCCACCATTGTGCCTCGGGATTGCCGTGTGCTTGTTGGGCTCGAGGACGAGGACGACGACGAGGACGAGCGGTAGCCATTGGGGGTGGTGCGGGGCCTGACCCCTGACCCCTGAACCCTCACGTGGGCCAGGAAGCCAGGATCGTCGTTCCCGTGCCTCTTGCGGCCTCGACCGAGAATCGCCCCTCCGAGAGTTCTGTTCTCTCTTTCATGCTGAAGAGGCCTAGCCCTCTTTCGGATTCCTTTCGCGAGAATACCTCTTTCGGGTCGAACCCGACACCGTTGTCCTGGATCTGCATCTCGATCCGGCCGTCGTTCTTTAGGAGGGCAAGTCGGACGGCCTTTGTCCGGCTGTGCTTGGCCACGTTGTTCAAGGCCTCCTGCATGACCCTGTAGATCACGATCTTCAGGGGATCGGGCACATTCTCTTCCTCGAGATCGACTTCTCTTTCGATACGGATGTCGGAGTAGACGCCTTCGAATTCCCTGCAGAACCAGGAGATCGTTGCCAGAAGCCCCAGGTCGTCGAGCGTGGGCGGCCGCAAGTTCTTCTGGATCCGCCGGACCTCTTCCACGGCCCCCTGCACCATGCGAATGGCCGATTCGAGTGTCTGAACCCCCTTGCCGGAGCCCTCTTCCGCGATTTCC
>JAQYVQ010000353.1 GCA_030145435.1 Syntrophobacteria bacterium
CTATCCGGCCGAGGTGGAGAACCTGCTGAACAAGCATCCCAAGGTTGCGATGGCAGCCGGAATCGGGGTTCCGGATTCCGTGATGGGCGAGGTGGGACGGTACTACATCATCCCAAATCCGGGACAGGATGCCACAGAGGAAGAACTGAAGGCGTATTGCAGCGAGCACCTGGCCGACTACAAGGTGCCCAAACAGATCGTCTTCCGTGAAGCCCTCCCTCTCACGCCGGTCGGCAAGGTGATGAAAGCCAAGCTCCGGGACGACTACATAAAGACCGGGGAATAGGCCCACCCCCTCCAATTCGGGGACCCACCCCCTCCAATTCGGGGACAGCCACCGATTTACAGCTTTGAAAATCAAGGGGTTGCGTCCGAATTCGGTGGCTGTCCCCGAATTCGAACCGAATTTGCCTGATTTATCTGACCAAAAATCGGTGGCTGTCCCCGGTGCTCAGGTCTCGGAGGATGCCCGGTTCCCCGCAATGCAGGGTCAGACGAGACCTCGGTCTTTGGAGACCGACGTATACATCTCAGTTCCGTCAGGGAAGGGCGGCGTGGCCGAGGAAACCTCTGCAAGTTCAATCGCCTCTTCCGGGCAGGCGGAGACGCAGACCCCACAGCCGACACACTTATCCGAGGATACCTCCATGGTCTCGTCGAGTTCGGCGATCGCGTCCATGGGACACCGGTCGACACAATCCCCGCACTGGATGCACAACTCAGGGTCGATCTTGGCGTTGTAACAGATGTTCGCCATCAAGGAGGCCTGGGGGAGAAGTTTGATGCCCTGGACGATGCCGCAGCAGCACGGGCAACAGCAGCAGGTGAACGAAAGCTCCTCTGTGTTGCTCGTGCAGAGGACCAGCCCTTCTTTCTCCACGGCATCCAGGAGTTTCATCAACTCGTTCTTACTGATCTTCCTTGCGATTCCGTTGTCCATGTAGTACTGGGCCTGGTCGCCGAAGGCCAGGCACCTCTCAATGGTATGTTCGCATTTGCTTCCCCGCGTGTCTGCCATCTGTGTGCAGATACAGGGCGCCACTGCGATCAGTTCATCGTCCTTGATGAGTTCGCGCATGCGGTTGTAGGAGGCGACCGTGGTCTTCGCGTCTACGGCCGTGTTGGCAGGAATGACCCGCATCTGTTTCGTTGGCAGAGTGAGGCCCGTAGCGCCCAAGGAAGGGAAATACTCATCCATGAGTTGCGTCAATTCTGCGTCGACCTTGTCGATCTGGGCCTCGATGATGCCCACGAAGAACTGGTAGGCCTTGTACAGGACCTTGTCGCCTTCCCGGTTTCGGAAGATGAGCCCCCGCTTTGCCATGTCCTCGAGCTTGTCCCCAAGCTCGCCTTCCTCGCGTCCGAGTCGTTTGGCGATATCGGTAAGGACTTCCGGTTCCTTTGTCAGGCTCAAATACATCTCAGCGTCTTCGGGTGTGAAGAGTTTCTTCAGGAGCTTGATCTCAACGCCGTTAGGCGTCGAAGGGTATCCGCCGGGAAAGGTGTGCAGGAATTCCCTGAGGCTGGCATAGACGTCGCTCATAGCGTTCTCCTTGTCATTGCGCTGTGGGTTCAATCGACCGTTCCGGAGTATACCGCGGATAGGCTTTCACTGACAACGAACCAGTACTTGTTTGAGGAAACCGGCTGTTATGCACTCGAGAACAATAAACGGTCCTTTGACGATTCCGCCGCCGGTCCGTACAATAGCTTCTCTGGTTTCAAGGACCAGATTCAGAGGAGCACGCCCCCAGCGGGGCGAGGAAGAACTCAACAAACGAGTTTATGAAAACTCAAGACGAGGAGGGCATGGAATGAAGGAATGTGTAATCGTGGATGGCATGCGGACCGCAAACGTGCGCGCACACCCGGAAAAAGGGTGGTTAAGGAACGTCACCGTCGATACGATGATTATCTCGGTCTACAAAGCGCTTTTCGAACGGAACCCTAAGGTCAAACCGGAAGACATAGAGGCTGTATTCTGCGGTACGGCAAACCAGACCGGGGTGCAGAACGACATCGCACGCTTGGGTTGGCTCGCGGGCGGGTATCCCGAGTCCGTGGCGACGAACGGCATCGGCCAGCAGTGTCCGTCCGGCATGGCCGCGACCGAACATGCGGCCAGAGCGATCATGGCCGGAGAGGGCGACATTTACATCGCCTCCGGGGTGGAGGACATGGACAAGGTTCCCATGGCCGCTGGCATGGAGTTTCCGGCGAAGTTGGCGGAGCGATACAATATCGCGGATATGCCCATGGGGGCGACCGCGGAGAAGGTGGCAAAGCAATACAATGTCAGCCGGGTGGACCAGGAGAACATGGCCTTCTGGAGCCACAAGAAGGCTTTCGAGGCCACCCAGGCCGGCAAGTTCAGGACCGAGATCGTGCCCATCGAGGGAGAGCAAGAGGACGGAACGAAGTTCGTGGTGGACAGGGACCAGTGGGTCCGGGAAAGCATATCCATGGAGAAGATGGCCTCCATGAATCCCGCCTTTGACCCGGAGAACGGGGTGGTGACCGCGGCCACATCCTCGCCCCTCACGGCGGGCGCTGCCGCGCTGCTGCTTATGAACCGGGAGAAGGCGGATGAGCTTGGTCTCCAGTATCACCTCAAGTACGTCCGCGGGGTCATGGCCGGGTGCGACCCTACGATGATGGGTATCGGCCCCATCCCTGCAGCCAAGAAGCTGCTCGACCGGAGTGGGCTCACCGTGAAAGACATCGACGTCTGGGAACTCAACGAAGCCTTCGGCAGCCAGAGCCTCGCATGCCTGCGGGAACTCGGGATCGCGGAAAACGCGCCTTTTGATAACGTCAATATCTGGGGAGGCGCCCTGGCTCTGGGCCACCCCCTCGGCGAATCCGGTGTCAGGATTCTGGTGACCCTGAACAACATCATGAAGACCGACTGCAAGGATGCCAAGTACGGAGTGGGCATGCTTTGCGGCGGGTTCGGAAATGCAAACGCCACCCTGTGGCAGAACGTAAACAAGTAAGGACCCCGCCGTCTCTGGTCCAGCATCGGAACGCCGGACCGGAGACGGTGCAGAAGTTGGCCGTTCCATGATCTACTACACCTTTCCGACGCCCCCTCGCTGCTTCCTCAACGCCGCCTGCCCGGGGGCGGAAACCCGCATCTTGGAATGCGAACATTCCCTCTCCCTTGAGGGAGAGGGCCAGGGTGAGGGTGGCACAGAAGCTCCCCCTCATCCTGACCTTCTCCCCAGAGGGGAGAAGGAAGCTTTGTAAGCTCGGCGGTTAGCAATGCCGGATAGTGATCACGGTTCAGAGGCGTAGGAGGTAAACCATGAAGGATCGAAACTTTCAGATGATCGAGACAAACGGAATCCGTCTGCGAGTGGTTGTCGAGGGCAAGGGGCCGCTCGTCGTTCTCTTGCACGGGTTTCCCCAGTGCTGGTACCTGTGGCGACATCAGATCGACCCTCTGGTGGAGGCAGGATTCCAGGTCGCGGTGCCGGATCAGCGGGGCTACGGCGGCAGCGATCGACCCGAAGAGATCGAGTCGTACAACATCGTCAACCTGGCCGGCGACGTGGTCGGGATCGCGGATGCGCTGGGCCACGACAAGTTCCACGTGGTGGGCCACGACTGGGGGGCGCCCGTTGCCTGGCACACGGCGCTCTTGCATCCGGAGCGAATCCGGTCGGTGGTCGGACTGAGTGTGCCGTACACACGTTGGCCGGCGGGTGTCCTCACCAAGCAGGAGACCTTTGGGGACAATTTCTGGTACATGGTCTATTTTCAGACCCCGGGCGTGGCAGAGGCCGAGCTCGAGGCCGACATTCGCAAATCCCTGCGAACGGTCTACTTTTCGATCTCGGGGGATGCACCCGGCGATCTGCTTGCCGCTGCCAAGCCCTCCACGGCCAAGTTCCTGGACGGCATGATCGACCCGGACAGGCTGCCGGCCTGGCTCACAGAGGAGGACCTCGACTATTATGCAGCCCAATTTGAGACGAGCGGTTTCCGCGGGCCTGTGAACTGGTATCGGAACATCGACCGCAACGTCGAGATCACGCAGCAACTCGAGGAGGCCAAGATCGAACAACCCTCCCTCTTCATCGCAGGTGTCAAGGACCCCGTGCTCTCCTTCGGGGGGGGAGGCTGGGTAGACCAGATGGACAACAACGTGTCGGACATGCGGGGTAAGGTGTTCGTGGAAGGCTCCGGACACTGGGTGCCCATGGAGAGGCCGAAGGAGGTCAACGACGCACTTCTCGGGTTCTTCAAGACCGTATCTTGAGCGAACGCAGAGCAACCAGAAGGAGGAATCTATCATGAAAGTAGTCGCGTTCAACGGAAGTCCGCACAAGGAAGGGAACACCAGCATCCTGATTAACCTCGTGCTCGGGGAGTTGACCAAGGAAGGGATTGAAACAGAGGTGGTTCAGGTGGGCGGCAAGAAGATCAAGGGCTGTATTGCCTGTTTCAAATGCGTGCAGAACAAGGACCAGCGATGCGCCGTGGACAATGACATCCTGAACGGGTGCGTGGAGAAGATGCTCGATGCGGACGGGATCCTCCTCGGGTCGCCCGTCTATTTCACGGACGTTACGGCCGAGATGAAGGCCTTGATCGACCGGTCGGGCTTGGTGGGCATGGCGAACGGTTACATGTACAAGCGGAAAGTGGGCGCCGCGGTCGCTGCCGTCCGGCGGGCGGGCAGCGTGCGCACCCTGGATACGATGAACCACCTGTTCCTCTACCACCAGATGATCGTTCCCGGGTCCAGCTACTGGAACATGGGCATCGGCATGATGCCGGGGGAAGTGGAGAAGGACGAGGAAGGCGTTCAGACCATGAAGACGCTGGGACAGAACATGGCCTGGCTGCTCAAGAAACTATACGGATAATCCTCTCTGAATGGAAAATAGAAAGCGATTGAATCGATCCGTCATCATCCGTGCCGTGTTCTTTGTGGTTTTCATTGTCATAAGCATTTATCTGTACAACTATACAGACTATTCACGATACATTACCCGAGAAAGAATATCCGGCACCATTGATACAATACGCGTGTTTGTTGGCGATTTTGGTTTTTTTGGATCAAGCGTGTTTGCATTGGCAGGATGCCTGGCGATTACGATCAATATCCCAACGGTCTTGGTTGTCTGTCTTGCAGTCGTTGTATTCGGCGGGTTGGGCGGCACCATCGTTTCAGCCATCAGCGTCTACCTGGCCACTACACTGATCTACTTTATTGCCCAGTTTCTGGGAAGGGATTTTGTGAATTGGGCTTTCGGAGATCGACTCAAGAAGGTAGAGGATCGTCTCCAAACGACAGGCCTCATGACCGTGGTGTATGTGCGCCTCCTCTCTTTCATGCTGCCTCCCGTAAACTGGCTCCTGAGCCTGATGAACATACCTTACAGAGACCTGTTTCTGGGTACGCTCCTGGGAACCGCACATATGATCATTTTGTTCGCCTGGCTGAGCGACATGATCGTGGATCGACTGCAAGCAGGGGATTCGCTCAATCCATTCACAACACCGGAACTACTCCTGCCTATTACAATCGGTATTGTGCTATTCGCGGCCCTGAGGATCGTGGATCGTAACAGACGAAGAGGAAGGAAGGGCCATCAATAATTTCTGGCTCCTAAGGAGGTTGACGCCATGTCTCAACTGTTGGATATCCTGGGCACCAAGTACCCCATCATTCAGGGGCCTATTGGTGAGTTGAACGACCCGAAGATGGTGACCGCCGTGTCCGAGGCCGGTGGGTTCGGCATGCTGGCACTGGGCTTTGTCACGGATCTGGAAGCCATCAAGAAGATGGTTGCCGAGATCAAGGAGCTTACGGACAAACCGTTCGGGGCCAATCTCATGATCGCCATGAACCCGAACAATGAGGCGATCCTCGAGGTGCTGGCCGAGGGAGGTGTCAAGACCGTGACTACCTCCGCCGGTTCCCCCAAGAAGATCTTTCCCAAGATCAAGGAGCTGGGCCTGAAGGTCCTGCACGTCGCCCTGGCCGCACCACTGGCCGGCAAGGCCGCCCTAGCAGGCGCGGATGGGGTGGTCGTTTCTGGAACGGAATCCGGCGGTCTTCGCACCACCCGGCCTGAGGCCACCACGCTTGTTCTGGTGCCCGTGGTGTGCGACATGGTCGACGTGCCGGTGGTGGCCGCGGGCGGGATCGCCGACCGGCGCGGGTACCAGGCTGCCCTGGCTCTCGGGGCTCAGGGGGTGCAAGTGGGTACGGCCTTCCTGGCCTCTGAAGAAAGCCCGGCCCCCCGGGCCTGGAAGGATGCGATCATCGGGTGTGGAGACGCGAGCACGACATTGCTGCCCATGGGCGCCATGGCGATGCGGACCATCATCAACCCGAAGCTGGCCGAGCTCATGGGCTCTGGCGCAGACCTTGGGCAGGAATACAACATGGTGAACGCGGGCAAGGCCTGGACGACCGGCGATTTCGACCTGTTCCCGGCCGGCTCAGGCCAGGTCAGCGCGTTGATAAACGAGATCAAGCCCGTGAAAGACATCATCGAGGGCATGGTTTCCTGACGAAGAAGGGAGACGAAATGAAAGTCATCGGATTCAGCGCTGGAAGCGTGGGACGCGAGGGCAACGTGGACCGCATGGTCAAGGCCGTTCTCGAGAAGAGCGGTCACGAGGTCGAGTTCGTCAAGCTCATGGACTTGAACTTCTCCGGTTGCAAGGGCTGCGTTCAGCTGTGCGCGAAACCGCAGGTCTGCAAGCTGGAGGATGATGCGCTGCCGTATTATCAGAAGGTCAAGGACGCGGACGCCGTGGTCATCGGTACGCCCGTCTACTTTGACACGATCACGTCGACAGCATGGGCCTTCATCGAACGCTTCTTCGGTTATCGACACGTGGATATCCCGATCAAGGGGAAGCCTTTTGTGACACTGGTCACGGGCGGGCTGGGTGTCGACTCCGCAGCAGAGCAACTCCACAAGGTGTTGGGCGCATTCGAAGTCAATGTGCTCGACACGATCAAATTCCAGTCCAAGGTTCCGCCCTGTTTCAAGTGCGGTCGTCACAAGGAGTGTGAGATCGGCGGCCTGTACATGATGCTCGGCGACGCGGCAAAGGAATTGACGATCACAAAGGAGATGTTCACCCGCTGGGAGGACGA
>JAQYVQ010000431.1 GCA_030145435.1 Syntrophobacteria bacterium
TTCCGGCACGGAGGCTTTTGAGACGACCCTGCGCAGGCTGGCTCAGCGCTGCGAAGGGGAAATCGTGGCAGAAGTGGAGACCTCGGTAAGAGAGGTCCTGCGCGAGGTCCGCCAACGCGGGGATGAAGCCTTGCTCGAATACACCCGGAAATGGGACGGGGTCGACCTCACCCGGGAAGAGATTGAACTGCCTCGTGATCGAACGGAGGGTGCCCTGGAAGCGATCGATGGGGACTCCAGATCCGCCCTGGAGTTGGCGGCCGAAAGGATTAGAGCCTTTCACGCCCGCCAGCTTCCTTCCTCCTGGGAATTCACGGACGAACACGAAAACCTGCTGGGGCAGAAAGTGACGCCCCTGGACCGTGTCGGGGTCTACGTACCCGGCGGCAAGGCAGCCTACCCTTCGTCAGTGCTGATGAATGTGTTGCCCGCCAAGGTGGCCGGCGTCAGGGAGATCCTCGTCGTCACACCCCCCGGGTCCCTTCGCGAGAATCCGGCCGTCCTGGCGGCGCTCTGCCTTGCCGACGCGGACCGGATCTTCCAGATCGGGGGGGCGCAGGCCGTTGCCGCCCTGGCCTACGGCACGGAGACGGTCCCCCAGGTGGACAAGATCGTCGGGCCGGGCAACCTGTTCGTCACCACGGCAAAGCGCCTCGTCTTCGGCAGAGTGGATATCGATATGATCGCCGGCCCGAGTGAGGTGCTCATCATCACCGACGGACACGGCGACCCGCGCCATCTCGCGGCGGATCTTCTCGCGCAGGCCGAACATGACGAGCAGGCCGTGCCGCTCCTGGTCAGCACCTCGGAGCCTTTCCTCCGGGACGTCCTCAAGGCCCTCGACGAACAGCTCCGACAGGGGCCCTGGGAACACGTTGCCTCACAGGCGATCGAGCGCAACGGAAAGGCCTTCCTCGTGCGTGACCTGGACGAGGCCTGCGAAATCTCGAACCGAATCGCCCCGGAACACCTGGAGCTTGCCGTCGGGGACGCCGAAGCGATTCTGGACAAGGTGCGCCACGCTGGGGCCATCTTCCTCGGATCGAACAGCGCAGAGAGCCTGGGGGACTACGTGGCGGGGCCGAACCACGTCCTGCCGACATCAGGGACGGCTCGTTTTTTCTCGCCTTTGGGTGTCTATGATTTCGTCAAGAGATCCAGTATTCTTAGGATCTCGACCCAGGGCCTGCAACGGCTGGGCCCGAAGGCGGCCCACCTGGCTCGCATGGAAGGCCTGCATGCCCATGCGGAGGCCCTGGACATCCGCATGAAGAAATAGAGGGAAGAAACGCATGAAACGTACAAAATCGGTGAGCCGAAAGACCCAGGAGACCGACATCAGCCTCGAGCTGTGTGTGGACGGCAAGGGGGACTCGCAGGTCCAAACCCCGGTCCCGTTTATCGACCACATGCTTACGCTCCTCGCCAAGCATGGCTTCTTCGACCTCAAGATCCAGGCAAAGGGGGATACGGAGGTCGACTACCATCATACGGTCGAGGACATCGGCATCTGCCTGGGCACCGCTTTCAAGGGCGCACTGGGAGACAAAAAAGGCATCCGAAGGTTCGGGGAGGCGACCGTGCCGATGACCGATGCATTGGCCTCCGTCGCCGCAGACTGGAGCGGAAGATCCCATCTGGTGTTTCTTGCGGATTTCCCCTCCTCCCGGGTAGGGGATATGGACGCGGAGCTCTTCGAGGAGTTCTTCCGCGCTTTCAGCAACAACGCAGGGCTGGATCTGCATATCCGCCTGCTTTACGGATCCAACGTGCATCATTCGATCGAAGCGATCTTCAAGGCCGTCGCCCGGGCCCTTGACCTGGCTTCCCGGATCGATCCGAGACAGCCCGGCATTCAGAGCACAAAAGGAAGCCTCGATCCCTGAGGCACAGGGGAAGACGCTGTGATAGAGATCATCCCTGCCATCGATCTGAAAGAGGGCCGATGCGTTCGCCTTGTGCAAGGCCAGATGGACAAGGAGACCGTGTACTATGAAGACCCTCTCGAGGCGGCCAGAATGTGGGCCTCCCGGGGGGCGCCTCGCATTCACGTGGTGGACCTGGACGGCGCCGTCACGGGAAGCCCCAAGAATCTTCCCACCATCGAGCGAATCATCCAGGCCCTCGATGTCCCCGTGCAGGTGGGGGGAGGCATAAGGACGCAAGAAGACGTCATTCGGTACCTCGAGATAGGCGTAGAGCACGTCATTCTGGGCACCCTCGCGTGTCAGGATCCGGACTACGTGAAGAGGCTGGCCGAAACCTACCCGAAGAAGATCCTGCTCGGCATCGACGCCAAGGAGGGCTACGTGGCGATCAAGGGCTGGCAGGACGTGACGCAGGCACGGGCCGTGGACCTGATTCAGGCTTACCCGGACATCCCGGTGGCGGGCATCGTGTATACGGACATCCAGAGGGACGGGATGCTTGTGGGGCCGAACCTGCCGGCGACCGAGGAAGTGTGCCACGTGTCCCCGTTCCCGGTAATCGCCTCCGGCGGGGTCACGAACCTGGAGGACCTTGTTGCCCTTTCCCGGATGGCACCTCTCGGTCTCACTGGCGCCATCGTGGGAAAGGCCCTCTATTCGGGTCGCTTGAATTATCGAGAGGCCCTGGATGCCGTCCGTCCAACGGAAGAAAACCGTTAGAAAATGAGAAGTTTTCCTTGACTTCATGAGAAAATCTGTTAAGATAAGGGGTTGTCGTTGTTTCTGAAGGGCGGTAACCATTTTTTTGTTTAGAAATAGAGGGTTGTCCCTCAAAGAGCCTTTCCCAGGGAGGAATTGAGAACAAAATGTCTGGAATCCGGGTACGGGAAAATGAACCCTTCGAGATGGCCGTAAAACGATTTCGGAAAAAGTGTGAGAAGGCAGGGATTCTCACCGAGCTGAGGAGGCGAGAACGGTACGAAAAGCCCTCCGTGAAGCGAAAGAAGAAGGCCCTGGCCGCCAAGAAGCGAACCTTGAAGCGACTCAAGAAGCAAGGATTGCTCTAGAGTCTGGCGGTCCCTGGTCCGTTCTCAAAGGGCGACAGGTTTCGTCTCCATGGGAGTTCTTAAAGACTCGTGATAGACAGAGAAATCTTCCAAAAAGAGGGGGAGATTATTCTATCCGATCCGTATCTGACGATTCCGGCTGTTCCCCATCTCCCGTACCCACTGAAGTCATCCGGCGATCCAGTTCAAGACGCCCGCGCATTCACCAGTCTCAGAGGAAGCCTCTGGTTCAAAATGGACCTGCCCCCTGCTTGTTCTCCCAGCTTGGGGCTTGAGGATCACGGCTCGTCGTCCCCCTGGTACAGGGGGGTTGGGAACGGATAAGACGAAAGAAACGAGGAGAACCTGGCATCGTCGGCACGGCAAGGATGATTCGGGCAATGGGGCAGGACGTATCCGAAAAAACAATAATCGCTGAGAGGGTTTCCATTCTGGATCTGGTCTCTCCTCACGTTCAACTCAAGAAGGCAGGCAAGTATTACAAGGGGCTTTGTCCGTTCCATCCCGACAAGAACCCCTCCTTTATCGTCAACCCGGACCGCAACACGTTCCACTGCTTTGGCTGCGGGGAGGGGGGTGATATCTATAGTTTTTTCATGAAATTTCACAATCTGCCCTTTCCCCAGGCCCTGGAAGAGCTGGCACGAAGGGCGGGCATTCAACTGAGGGAACGGCATCGCAGGAAGGACCCGAAGAAGGAGGAAGCGTACAAAAAGGGGCTGGCACTCAACGAATCCGTCTGCCGATTCTACCATCGGACCCTGCTGGAGACCCCGGAAGCGGGCGTTGCGAGAGAGTATCTGGAGAAACGGGGGATCGGCGGGGAGACCATCCGTGCCTTCTCCCTGGGCTGCGCAACCGCCGGATGGGACAGGCTGCTTCGGTCTGTTCAGAAGAAGCAGGGAGCGATGGAGGTGGCCTCTGCTCTCGGACTCCTCATCCCGAGGAAAGAGGGAAACGGTTCCTACGACCGATTCCGCAATCGGCTCATGTTCCCGATCTTCAACACCATGGGCCAGGTGCTCGCCTTTGGCGGGCGCTCCCTCGGGGACCAGGAACCCAAGTACATGAACTCCCCCGAGTCCTTCCTGTACCACAAGGGGTCGGTGCTCTACGGGCTCCACGGGGCGCAGCAGGCCATCCGGGAACGAGACGCAGTCATCGTTGTGGAAGGTTACTTTGATCTTCTCGCCCTCCACCAGAACGGAATTCAGAATGCGGTGGCCGTTCTCGGCACCGCCTTGACGACGGGCCAGATCGACATTCTGAAGCGGCATACGCAGAACCTTGTGCTGGTCTTCGACGGGGACCTGGCGGGCAGGAAGGCCTCCTTCCGGAACCTGCCCGATCTGCTCGAAAGAAATATCCCGGCTCGCGTCGTCTATCTGCCCGAGGACGAGGATCCGGATAGCTTTTTGAACAAACAGGGAAAAGAAGCTCTCGAGAGGCTGCTCGAAGGGGCCCCTTCCCTGCTGGAACTCTTCCTCGAGGAGAAGACGCAAGACATAGGCAAGGGGGATCCGGTCGAGAAAAAGGTGGCCGCCCTCAGGGAGGTGTTGCCCATCATCAAAAAGATCCCGGATCGGCTTTCCCAGGGCCTCCGGATCAAGTCACTTGCCGAGGAGATCGGGATTCCGGAACTTTCTGTGCGGGAAGAGCTATCCAACCTTAATGAGCCTGCAAAAAAGGCCAGGGAGAGGGTTGCACAGGAGACAACACCCCAGGAAGCCGGCAAATGGCCCGCAGAGGAAAAGCTCATCTGCCAGATCCTGATACAGTTTCCGTCTCTTCTCCCGAGATTCATCGAGGCGGGGGTTCTCGGATCGTTCAGGAGTGCCTCCCTGGGAGACACGATACGAGAACTCGCGGAACATTACAGAGATGGTGAGACGCTCAACCTTTCCGAGATACTCCCCGAGGAACCGAGCGACCCCGGGCTCTTCCGCCTGCTTACCCGCCTTTCCTGCAGGGAGGAATTCACCAAGGAACAGGCGGTCAGGGCGCTCGATGACAGTGTCCGGCGCCTGAAGAAGAGGGCCCTCAAGGAGCGGATGGACGGCCTCAACAAGAGAATTCAGGAGGCGGACCAGAGCCAGCACGCAGACTTGAGAACGCAGCTGTCCCTCGAGATGCAGAGGCTCCTCCAAGAGAAGAAGGCTCTCCTCTACTGAACGAAACTTGGGAAAGAGACTCCTCTAACCATGAGAGAGGTACATCACACTCATGAAAAGCTCACGAAAGATTGCCGAAGTCGAGAAGCTGATCAACCTCGGAAAAGAGAAAGGCTACTTGACCTATGACGAGGTGAACGAGTACCTGCCCTCGGACATCTTGTCCGGCGACCAGTTGGACGACGTCATGACCATGTTCGGCGACATGGACATCGAGATCATCGATTCCTCGAAGAAGATCAAGTACCAGAAACAAAAGGACGCGGAGCCTGCGAAGGAAGAAGAGGAGGCAGAAGAGGAAGAAAAAGAGGTCGAAACTCCGGCGGTGGGCAAGACGAACGATCCGGTTCGTCTCTACCTTCGGGAAATGGGGATGGTCAACCTGCTGACGCGGGAAGGAGAGGTGGAAATCGCGAAGCGGATCGAGGCGGGAGAACACCAGGTGCGGAAAGAGGCGATCCACACCCCCTCGGCCATACAGGAATCGCGCCTCCTGGCCGAACGGATCCGTTCCGATTGGGTGGAGATGAAGGACATCCTCAAGAATATCGATGAGGAGTCGAACGGAGCTGAGCAGGAAAGGGCACATCGGGAGAAGGTTCTGTCCATTCTCTCCGAAGTTTCCAAGCTCCACCAGGAGAACCTGAGAATACAGGCCTCCATACGGAAGAGAAAACATACGGAGTCGCACTACAAGGTCAAGAAGACGCGAACCGAGAAGAACAGGGTCCTGATCGGTGAACGGTTGATGCGGACCCCGTTCAACGCGAGGCAACTCGACCGAATCGTGCAGAGGCTGAAGAGCCACCTGCAGAAGATCGAGCAGTACGAGAAGAAGAAGGAAAGGCTCGAGGAGAACACCGGGTTCTCTGCCGAGAGGCTCCGCGGAGATTATCTCGTCGTCCTGTTGAATGCGAAGGAGAAGATCCGTGTCGTGAAACGGCTGAAGATGCGGTTCCAGGATCTTACCGAGATCTACGAACAGATCGCAGAGATCGAACGGAACATCAAGCGGATCGAAACGGAAGCGGAGATGAGTTCCCGCGAATTGAGGCGAGTGGTCAAGTCGATCAAGATCGGTGAAATCCAGGCGAAATTCGCAAAGAGTGAGCTCATTGAGGCCAATCTTCGCCTCGTAGTCAGCATCGCCAAGAAATACACGAATCGCGGACTCCAGTTCCTGGACCTGATCCAGGAAGGGAACATCGGATTGATGAAGGCGGTGGACAAGTTCGAATACCAGCGGGGGTACAAGTTCAGCACCTATGCAACGTGGTGGATCCGTCAGGCCATCACGCGGGCCATCGCCGACCAGGCGAGAACCATCCGGATCCCGGTTCACATGATCGAGACGATCAACAAGCTGATCCGTACATCACGCTACCTGGTCCAGGAATACGGCCGGGAGCCGACGCCGGAGGAGATCGCCGAGAAGATGGAGATCCCCCTGGAAAAGGTCCGGAAGGTGCTGAAGATCGCCAAGGAGCCGATCTCCCTCGAGACACCCATCGGGGAGGAAGAAGACAGCCACCTCGGCGACTTCATCGAGGACAAAGGGGTGGTTTCCCCGTCTGACGTCGTGATCAACGTAAACCTGGCGGAACAGACGCGAAAGATCCTGGCAACACTTACACCGAGGGAAGAGAAGGTCCTCCGCATGCGTTTCGGGATCGGGGAGAAGAGTGACCACACCCTGGAGGAAGTGGGCCAGAACTTTGATGTCACCCGGGAGAGGATCCGGCAGATCGAGGCGAAGGCGCTTCGACGCTTGCGACATCCGAGCCGAAGCAATAAGCTAAAGAATTTCGTGGACCGTCAATAGACGTTGAACAGGGCCCATAGCTCAGTTGGTAGAGCCACCGGCTCATAACCGGAAGGTCCCAGGTTCGATCCCTGGTGGGCCCACCAATCCTGGGAGTACAGTACAGTTGGTTGCTGCAAACCCATACAGCCTGCGGACCGTGGAATCGTTGCACCCGAGGCGGCGAGAAGGGGGATCGATCGCATGCCGCAAAGAACACGCGGTATGCCTGATTTCTGCCGGCATGGTACCGAGAAAATGCATCCCCTGGGATGCATTTTTTTTGCTTTTCCCTATATTTCTCATGGATCCACGGCTAATGCCGTGGTCTCGTGCGAAGACGGATGAATGCTCCACGCTAAACCTTTCGTAAGGAGAAAACGGTGGATCTGCTACTTCCAATGCTCCTCAGTCTCCAGCAACTCGACGACAAACTGTCTGCGTTCGCCCAGAAGAAGCAGGAGATCCCAGAACAAATTCAGGCCATGAAACATGCCTTTGAGGAAGAGAAAAAGCAGCTGGAAGACCACCAGCAGTGCTTGAAGGAGGCCTCCCTCGAGCAGAGGCAGCTGGAGAAACAGCTTCAAGAGAGTGCGGAGGAGCGGAAGAATAAACAGAAGAAACTCCTGGAAGTCAAAACAAACGAGGAGTACAAGGCCCTGCTGAAGGAAATCGAGTATGCCAAGCAGGCGGACTCCGCCATAGAAGACAAGATCCTGGACAAGTTAGAGAAGATCGACAGCCTCGAGCAGACAATCAAAGAGGGGGAGAAGTCGATCCGGGAGAAGGAAAGCAAGCTCCAGGAGGAAACGCTGCGTCTCGAGCGGGAAATCGTCGAGGTGGACAAAGAGCACCAGATCCTTCAACATGAAAGGGAGAGAGTCGCTGCGGAAATGGACCCGGCCGTCCTCGAGGATTACGAGAAAATCCGATCGAGGAGGGCGGGACAAGCCGTCGTCACGGTTTGGAAAGAGGTGTGCCCGGGCTGTCACATGAAGGTGCCCCCACAGACGATCAATGAAGTGATCCAGACGGGCGAGATTCGACACTGTCAGTATTGCCGAAGGATCTTGTACTGCGAGCTGGAAGAGACTGCCTGATGAAAGGCTACAGGAGAATCAAAAGAAACAAGGCACAACGCCGGTGCAGAACAGGCGGCCGCCGGTTCCATTCCAGGAACGGGAGGAAAGTCCGAGCTCCATAGGGCCGGGTGCTGGGTAACGCCCAGTGGGGGAAACCCCAAGGAAAGTGCCACAGAAAACAAACCGCTCGTTCTCCGAACGAGTAAGGGTGAAACGGTGAGGTAAGAGCTCA
>JAQYVQ010000505.1 GCA_030145435.1 Syntrophobacteria bacterium
CACCGTTTCACACTCTAATCTCTGAACCGCATCCAATTATGCCGAACCGATTGCCGCCTGATCGTAGGTTGCGAGTGTCGGGCAATCAACTCGGCGGATAAGGGCGTGGACAAGACAAGGTCCTGTCAGGAGAAAAGTCAAAATAACACCACAAAGAGATAGCCAATCGGCCTACCGCCGCTGTTCATCTATCACCTGAGTTATCTTCAGTTCTTAACCGGTTTTCTCGATTTACACTAATTGGTCATCATCCTGAAACCAAAGAAATTCCACATATCATCTGTAATATGATCATCGTTCTTGGACGGGGGGGGATGGCGGCGAGGAGCTACCCGCGGCAAAAGGGCCGCTCGCGCTATCGTGCCGAAAGGAGGGTCTTAGACTCTTACCATTCAAGAGTCTCTCTGGGGTAATCGCTGCATCCTGCTTCCCCAAGGTTCTCGTATTCCTCGTCATTCCATTGTTCCGTATCGCCGAACATCCATACATACATCTCACAGCGCTTCTTTTGAATGCTGAGAGTTCGCTCCGCAAGGAGTCTCTGCTTCAGATCAGCCCATCGGACCACATCGGAAGACATTCGAATACCGCCATCTTCCACCGTGTCGAAGATGAGGAACTTGTCATGCCCAGGATTGTCATCCCAGGATTTCCACTCAGGCTCTCCACCAGCACGGCCTTTTCTCGGAGAACCGCTGTATGCGAATTCGGTCCAATAAGACGACATGCTCTTCGCGAGGACCTTTCTTCCGGGGTAGTCGTCATCAGAGTAATACATGCCAAAACTGAGCATCAGATTCTCGAAATCATTGAAGACGAAGGGAATCTCTACGGCGTGGGCAGCCCCGATAATCTTGCTCATTTCGCCTCCCAGGAAGTCGGGCTCTTCATCCCAGTCAAATCGGTAGACGTACACATCCTCCCTCTCCGTATTGTTGAGGGCAACGGCGATTTCATCAGCACCGGAGGCCTTCCAGCTGTCGCTCATGTATCCGGCGACAAGATCATAGTATTCCTGATCCTTGACACCTTTCATGAACTGTACATACTCCGGGTCCATGGCCATGAACAGCTTGTATTCATCCCGATTGGTACCAAGGATGATCGGCACGGCATTGTGCCTGGACGGATCCCTGAAACTGTCAAATGGGTCACCCTTTGGAAGCACCGTGCCGTCGCGAAAGACTTGAGGGAAGGATATCATACCCACCGGACCTCGCTCGTAACTGCCGACCAGTTCCTTGGCGGATTTGCTGCGTAGATACTCGGCAATCTCATTGTTGGTCATCTCGTTCTGGTACGCCGTGGCCTCCGCTCTGTCTTTGACGACATTGTCTGCGATGAGCAGCTTGTTCACAATTTCACGAGAACTGGAGCGATGGCCTCTCTCCTCATCATCACTGTAATTCTCTGCTTTTGAAATAGTCGTTGTACTGGGGGCGCCGCTCTGCGAAATGGCGCGGTGGAACAGGCCATTGGCCTTTGGAGAAAGAACCATAGTTAGGGCATTCCGCCCACCGGCGGATTCACCAAAAACAGTGACATTTCCCGCATCACCGCCGAAGGAGGAGATATTCTCCTTTACCCAGCCTAGCGCTCGAATCACATCGAGGGTGCCGTAATTCCCCGATCCATCTTCTGCCGTTGCACTTTCGTCTCTCAGCGAAGGATGGCTGAACCAGCCTAGCGGCCCAAGACGGTAGTTGAATGTAATGACAATTACATCATACATCTCCGCAAGCACTCTACCGTTATAGCTTCCCCCGTGACCGATGCTGTTTCCGCCCCCGTGAATCCACAACATGACCGGTAGACGATCCTTGCCTCGCGGGATGGCATCTCTTGAAAAAGCAGGAGACCATATGTTCAGAAACAGGCAATCCTCATCACCGGCAGGCTTGTTGTAATCAAGGGGCCCCATGTCACCCATCACGCCGCCGTATTGGGGGCATATGGGACTGAGTTCGACCGCCTCCAAGGTTCCTTCCCACTTGTCGGGTGCACGAGGCGCTGTCCAACGCAGTTCGCCGACAGGCGCTTTTGCATAAGGTATGCCGAACCACGCGTGACCCCCGTTGTCTTCAATGAATC
This sequence comes from Syntrophobacteria bacterium, assembly GCA_030145435.1. Classification (GTDB taxonomy): domain Bacteria; phylum Desulfobacterota; class DSWW01; order DSWW01; family DSWW01; genus S015-6. The sequence goes on from JAQYVQ010000505.1 coordinate 2,092, forward strand.
CGACAACTCTCCCGGATTGGGTCATCCGTTCGGTAATCGAATCAGGCTTGTATACATGGTGCTTCGGCTTGAGTTTGATTTGATAGAAAAGCGCGACAGCGATACAAATGATTAGAAGAATGGAAAGGATGATCTTCTTGATCATAGGGCACCTCCGTGTTTTCGACTCCCTTGTGGGCAACTGCGACTGGCTCAACCTATCATATTGTTGTAGAAAATCAACCGGGATGGAAGAAGTCAAAATAACACCACAAAGGAATAGGCAATCAGCCTTCCTTTCCTTTAATATTTCCCTGAGTAGTTTTCACCTCCGGACCGTTCTTCTCGATTTCAGATGATTGGTCGTGCGCCACGAGTGCGCACTTTAGATATGCGTACGCAACTGTACATGAGATGAGAAAGGGCCCCTCGGAGCCGGCCTGCAGGGGCAGGCTCGAAACCACCTCAAGCTGCGCTGGTAAAGAGCCAGGGTGGTGAGCGTTGAGGAAAAGTCACGGCATAAGATCGTGGCAGGTAAGGTTCAAGGAGACGAGCGAAAGCGAACCGCTGAAGAGGTGTCGAAATCTTGCAGATGGCATCAAAACTGGGGGCGACCAATACCCCAGGACGAGTCCAGGGGGAGCCTGCTTACTGCCTGGACGGTGCCCGGCATATAGG
>JAQYVQ010000509.1 GCA_030145435.1 Syntrophobacteria bacterium
CTGACCACTCCCTAAGCGGTTCGGCAGCCCTAGGCGACAGGAGCAAGCATGGGATTCAGAAAGATCGAAAGAACCTCTTCGGCCTATTCCTACCCGCTCCTCATCAAGAACCTTCTGCGCACCCCGATGATCTACTCTCCGAACCAGGAGATCGTCTACCGGGACAAGCTCCGGTACGACTACCTGACCTTCGGCAAACGGGTCGCCCGGCTGGCGAATGCCCTGGGACAACTCGGTGTAGGGCCCGGAACCACGGTGGCGGTCATGGACTGGGACAGCCACAGGTACCTGGAGTGCTACTTCGCGGTCCCGATGATGGGGGCGGTACTGCACACGATCAACATTCGGCTCTCTCCGGAGCAGTTGATCTACACGATCAACCACGCGGAAGACGAGGTGATCCTCGTCAATGCGGAATTCCTGCCCATGCTCGAGGCCGTGAAGGACCAGTTCACCACAGTGAAGAAGATCGTTCTCCTCACGGATGAGGATACGACCCCCGAGACGAGTCTGAATCTGGACGGCGAGTACGAGGACTTGGTCGGGAAGACCGAAGACCATTACGAATTCCCGGATTTCGACGAAGATACGATGGCAACCACCTTCTACACCACCGGCACCACGGGGCTGCCAAAAGGGGTCTACTTCAGCCACCGGCAGCTCGTGCTCCACACTCTGGGGGTGTTCACCACTCAGGCCGGCTTCAAGTCACAGGCAACCCTGAACTCAGGGGATGTCTACATGCCGATCACGCCCATGTTCCATGTGCACGCCTGGGGCGTCCCGTACATCTGCACCCTGTTGGGACTCAAACAGGTCTATCCCGGAAGGTATGAGCCTGAGTTGCTCCTTCGGCTGGTCCGTGAAGAGAAGGTGACCTTTTCCCACTGTGTGCCCACGATCCTGCACATGCTGCTCAGCAGCCCGTCGATAAAGGAGATGGACCTGTCCAACTGGCAGGTGTTGATCGGCGGCTCTGCCCTGCCGAGAGGTCTCTGCAAGGCTGCCCTCGACCTCGGGATCAACATCTACTCCGGCTACGGCATGTCCGAGACCTGCCCCATCCTGACCAACACAAAGTTAAAACCTCACATGCTCGACGCAGGGACCGACGAGCAGGCGGTCATCCGGTGCCGAACCGGGCTGCCAGCGGTTCTGGTGGACCTTCGAATCATCGACCCGGACGGAAAGGATGTCCCCCACGATGGGAAGAGCACAGGAGAGGTCGTGGCGAGGGCCCCCTGGCTCACCCAGGGATACTTGAAGGAGCCGGAGAAGAGTGAAGACTTGTGGGCCGGTGGATGGCTCCACACGGGAGATATCGGTTGGATTGACCCGGATGGATACCTGCAGATCACGGACAGGATCAAGGACGTGATCAAGACCGGAGGGGAATGGATTTCCTCCCTCGAGCTAGAGGACATCATCAGCCAACACCCTGCCGTGAGCGAAGCGGCGGTCATCGGCATTCCGGATGAGAAGTGGGGGGAAAGGCCTCTCGCCCTGGTGGTGCTGAAGGAAGAATACGAGGGGAAGGTTCAGGAGGAGGAGCTCAAGGCGTTCTTCACGAAATTCTAC
>JAQYVQ010000575.1 GCA_030145435.1 Syntrophobacteria bacterium
TCGAGAAGCACCGGGATGCTCGGATCGTCGCCAGGATCGTCGCCTCCGAGGCCTGTATTGCCGGCCACGGGATAGGGGACACGATAGCGTTCGACTCGATGGGCCGGCTTCTCACGGCAGCGGGCGACAGACCCGTGTGCATTCGCCTGTTGAACAGGGTCTGGTACCGGCTGATCATGATCCTGGACCGCATGGCGGACGATACGGAAGGCGCGATCGGGACGGGCGATTTCACGGGTGAAGTCATCGACGTCAGGATGAACTGCTACGGCGCTCCGTTCCCTTACGGGGACTGCGGGCAGGTTCTTATGGAGTTCTCTGTGGAAGGACTCGGATGAGCCCCTCCGGGCAGGCAATCATGCAACCAGAGAGGTGAAAGCGATGGCTACGGAACCGGTGCATTTCTATTCCGAGGGCGCCAGGCTCGCCGGCCTGCTCTATCTTCCGGAAGGGGTGGGCGGTGAAGAGAGAAGGGCAGGGATCGTCCTGTGTCACGGCTTTACCGGGGTCAAGGAGTTCCTCCTGCCCCAGTATGCAGAGGCATTCGCCCAGGCCGGTTTCGCGGCCCTCACTTTCGACTATAGGGGGTTCGGGGAATCGGACGGACAGCGGGGCCGCCTGCTCTGGCAGGACCAGGCAGCCGATATCGTCAACGCCGTCACCTTCCTTTCCACACGGTCCGAGGTGGATTCCGATCGCATCGGTCTCTGGGGCACCTCCTACGGCGGCGCCCTTGCCCCCTACGTTCTTGCCGTCGATGACCGTGCCAAGGCGTGCGTGGGCCAGCTCGGCTTCGGCGATGGCGCTTCCGCCATGGCGGACCGGATGCCTGCCGAGGTGATCGAGTCCTTCCGTCCCATGATCGAAGAAGACAGGCGGCAAAGGGTGCTCCACAACAACCCCACGTACGGGGATGCCATGGAGCTTGCCGGGGATCCCGAGATGACCGCCTTCATGAAGGAATACGCCAAGAAACTCCCGCATCTGGAAGGAAGACAGATCCTCCTCCAGTTCCTGGAGGCCCACCTGCAGTTCTCGCCCATGTCCGTCATTCACAAGAAAGGCGATCGTCCCCTGCTCCTGATCGCTGCGGAACTCGACGTCGTGTGTCCCATGGAGAACTACAAGCTGCTCTACGACGAAGCGCCGGAGCCGAAGGAGTGGATCGTTTTCGAGAAGACCCGCCACTTCGAGTTCTACGATGGCGAGGCGGCCCTCCGGTCGGCGGGAGAAGCAGTCCGCTTCTTCCAGGAACACCTGGGAGGCTGTTGAAAAAGTCCCATCTGCGGCGTTCGGCTTCATCCCTCGTCATTCAACGTACAGGAAGTACGCCTCATTCCTCGGGATTTCGCCTGCCTTGCATCTGGAACTTTTTGAACAGCCTCCTACAGCCACTTTTTCAACGGGCGGCTGGGCGGCTGAAACCCTGGTTTTGGGAGAAGAAAGCATGCAATCCATTGTCATGAAGGCATATATCCATGCCCCGATCGAGCGTGTTTGGGACGTGTTCAGCGATCACGAGAACTACTCACGATTGAAAGGGGTTGCATACTCCAAGCTGCTGAAGGAGGGGGTCAACGAACGCAACGGAGTCGGGGCCGTTCGGGAGGTCCATGGCATGGGCGTTAAGTTCGTCGAGGACATCGTGACGTTCGAGCCTCCCCACGTACTCGAATACAAGGTCGTTCGATGCAGCAAGCCGATCGAACACGAAATTGGGCGCGTGGAGCTGATTTCCCGCGGAGAAGGAACGGAGATTCACTGGGTCTCGCGATATCGGTTGAAGATACCGCTCATCGGCAAATGGCTCGGGGAACGAAACCGGGTCGTGGCGCGCGACTGGTTCTACGACTGCGTGCTGGACATGAAGGACAAACTGGAAGGGGAGGCATCCAACGGCTTCTGACGTTACGAATTCCTTACTGTTTGCACAGTAGTTGCCCCACACTTGCGAACCCTCCTCAAGATATGTATCCTAAATCTTTATACTGAAATCGCCTGAATTGGGAACCAGCAGAAGGACACACGCGCAACCTCGAGAGAAGAAGGAGAGAAGACGGATGACGAAACGAGTACACCTGGGCATGGCCCTGATGATCTGTTTGACCTTCCTCTGCCTATCGCCGCCCGCCTTCGCCGAGTTGGCGGTCGGAACCGTGATCGACAAGACCAACGCCGAGCAGGCCCAGGGGCTCATACCGGATCCCGTCTTGAACTGGGTGAAGAAGGGCGAAGGGTCGATGACCGTAGGGGAACTGTCCTAC
>JAQYVQ010000586.1 GCA_030145435.1 Syntrophobacteria bacterium
GAATGATGACGGCCGGCCCTCTGGTGCTCCCCCACGGGGCCAACATCGAGGCAGACAACGGGATGCTCATGCCCGGGGTCTTTGCCCTGCTCGGAAGCCGGCACATGGCGGAGTTCGGCACGACCCCGGAACAGTTTGCCAAGGTGGCGGTGAAGAACCACAGACACTCCACCCTGAACCCGTATGCCCATTACCAGAAGGTATTCGCCCTGGAGGAGGTCCTCGAGTCCCGCATGGTCTGCGACCCCCTCACGCTCCTACAGTGCTGTCCCATAGGCGACGGGGCGGCCGCAGTGGTGGTCACTACAGCGGAAAACGCAAAGAAGCACACGACCAAGCCGGTCTTCGTCGGCGCTTCCGTACTCACCTCGGGCCTGTACAAGGAATCCGCGGAGGGACCCGCGCGGATCGAGACCTGCGTGAGGGCGGCAAACGAGGCGTATGAAACGGCCGGCGTCGGCCCGAAGGATTTGGACGTGGTCGAGCTTCACGACTGCTTCAGTATTCACGAACTGGTTGCTTACGAAGACCTCGGCCTCTGCCCCAAGGGAGAGGGCGGCCGGTTCATCGACGAGGGCCTGTCCGGGTACGGAGGGGAAGTCGTGGTCAATCCCTCGGGCGGCCTTCTGTGCAAGGGGCACCCGATCGGAGCCACCGGGGTGGCCCAGCTCGTCGAGGTCGTCTGGCAACTCCAGGGGGTCTGCGGTGAGCGGCAGGTCCCGAACGCCAAAGTGGGGCTCACCCACAACGGCGGCGGCTTCGGCCCGGGTAACGCCCCGGGGGCCATGAGCATCACGATCGTCAAGTCCTGAAACGACGAATGCCGACAGCAGCACGCTGTCATCCCGCGAAGGCGGGAATCCCTCGGCTCAATTGCGGAAGTTACGAAGAGCCGAAGGTGGTGAGGCAATCCCCTGGTTGCAGAAGCGTGAAGGAGACTCTCCATGGAAGTCCCAACATCACAAAGTGAAGTAGTCGCGAGGCCGGGAAGTAAGCCCGCAGAAAAGACGCTTGCCGGCATCGTTGGTGAAGAGCACGTACTGGAAAGGCCGGACCAACTGGCAGGGTATTTCACCGAGCCTGCGGATACGGGCGATCTGGTGGCGGTCCGACCGGGCAGCACGGAAGAGGTCCAGGAGGTGGTAAAGCTCGCCGCTGAGCTCGGCCAGCCTGTCTATACCCTGAATGACCGGCATCTGCGGCCTGTAGACATAGGCCAACCGGGCATCGTCCTGGATTTCTGCCGAATGACGGCCATCGAGAAGCTGGACGTGCGCAACCTTCTCGTCCACGTGCAAAGGGGCCTGACCTTCGAGGCTTTGAAAAAAGAACTCGACAAGCATGATCTCAAGGTCGCGCCGCCTCTGGCAGCCACCTCGGATTCCGTGCTGTGCGCGTACGTGAACCGCGCGCCCCACAAGAAGGCGACCCTCTATGCCGAGCCGCATGTCTATACCATGCAAGTCGTCCTCGCCGACGGAGACCTCTTGCGCACGGGGAGCCACGCCCTGAACGAGGAAGCAGACGGCCGGGAGGACGGCGGACCGAGCCTGAGCCGCTGGTACCTGGGCTCGGACGACATTTATGGCGTCGTGACGCGGGTCACGGTCGGGCTGTATCCGAAGACAGAGTGCCGGGATGCCCTCCTGTTTGGGTTCGACAACATCGAGGATGTGGTGGGGGCCCTCCGAAACGGGCCGAGGACCGAACTGGGCTGGGAGTACCTGGCGGTCAACCGGCGCTTCCTTTCCTCTCTGCTCGGGACCGACGTCCCGGATGCGCCGCCCTGGACCCTCATCGTGGGCTTCGATGCAAGGAAGAAACTGGTGGACTACCAGAAGAAGAAGGTCCTGGAGATGATGCCCGGCCTGGGCGGAAGGCCGGTCGAGGCCTATCAGCCGGCGATCCTCGCCCTCCTCGACGAGGTGTGGTACCAGGCATCCCCTCTGCACACCGGCTTCCACGCCGAGTGCACGCGGATCAAGGAACTGGACGACCTTGCTCGAGAACACCTGACACAGGCCGGCGCCGCCTCCGAGGAGATCGGCCAGTGCCTCCTCTCCGTGAACCGGGGGCGCTGCCTGTATTCCCAGTACGATGTCTTTGCAGACCCATCGGGGCACAAGGGAATGATGGAAGCCCTCGAGAGCAAGCTTGCCTCGGGTGGGGCCTTCTACGACCGTCCCCAGGGAGCCCTGGCCAAGCAGGTGGTGGACAGCGTACCCAACCTGCGCGAGCACCTGCGCACGATCAAGTCCGTGACCGATCCGGCAGGGATCCTGAACCCGGGGCGGTATGTTTCGTTGGACGATCGGGAGTACATCCCACTTTCTGTCGAAATCGACACGGATGAGGACACCGGTGTCACGGCAGACAACATCCGCACGGTGGAAGAGAAGCTCAAGGAGGCGATCGGAGAGAGGTGGGTAACCTCGAACCCGGCAGACCTCGCCGCCTATGGAAGGGACTTCACGATCTACTCCGGGGAGCGGCCGAACATCGTGGTGCTTCCTGAGAACGCCGAGGAAGTGCAGAAGGTGATGCGGATTGCCTATCAGCACAAGATCCCGGTGGTCCCGCTCTCTACAGGGTTCAACCACGGAGGACTCACCATCCCAAGGAAAGGCGGGATTCTGGTGGACCTGAAGCGTATGAACCGGCTCATCGAGATCGATGAAGAAACCATGACGGCCGATTTCGAGCCGGGGGTGCGGATGCGCAATCTCTGGCAAGAGTGTCTGAAGGTATCGACATACAAGGACATCAAGCTCAAGCCGATCCTCCCCCTGACCCTGGCCAGCATCTCGCTCCTGAGCAATTATGTGTCCAGGGGCGGACCGGGCAGCGCGGTGAAATACGGGTTCGGAGCGGATCTGACCGTAAACATGACCTGGGTGCTGCCAAACGGCGAGATCCTTCGTACAGGCCCCTCTTCCGTACCCGGCGTGGGCAACCTCGGGGTCAACTGGGGACCCGGCCCGGACATCTCCGGCATGTTCTTCAACGCGGACGGGGCCTTCGGGATTTGCACACAGATCTCCGCAAAGCTATACCCGGACATGCCCTGCGAGCAGCTCATCCAGACAGGGATCTTCGATCCGGACCCGGTGGGCATCGAAAAGGCCTGCAACGCCCTGTATGGCATTTCTCAAGAAAACCTGATCGAGTTCGTCTACAAAAGCCATCCCGGGGTCACCTGTGTGGGCCTGGGAGGCATCATGGGAATGGACCCTGTGGATCTCATCCCAATGACGCCCACGAACCCGCTGTTCATGATCGTCACCGGCATGGATGAAGAAGAGGTGCAGATCCGCGCCGAGCTCGTGAATGAAGTCCTCACCAAAAACGAAGTCATGATGATGGACACGAGCATGCTCCCTCCGGAACTCGCCGAGCTGATCACAACGGATCCGTTGAAGGGAAGCGTGGGGGTAAAAATGAACACGGTTGGGGCGTACAAAGGCGCCTTCCAGTGGCAGGCAGGCTACATAAACGTGGACAAAATACCGGCGATCAGCAAGGAGTACCAGAAGCTGATCCGGAAATACTGGAAGACCTCGGACGTGAAGGTCTCGATGGAGGCGTCCCTGACCGGAACCGACATCCAGGGGCCCCTTCCGTACGCGCGCCTGGGCACGGTGGAGTTCGACTACTGGTGGGATCAGGGCAACCCGGAGTCGGTCAAGCGGGCCGGCGTGATGATCCGCAAGACCACTGAGCTGCTGTTCAAGTACGGGGTTATCCCGATCCGGAACATGTTCGGTTTCGGGGAACTCCTGATGCCTCGATTGGGGGTCTACTATGACCTTGTGAAGAAGATGCGAAAGGCCTTTGACCCGGCCAACCTGATGCACCCGGACGTAATTCCCGCTACCGACGACTACGTGTGAAGAAGGCGAAAGGTGAAAGGGTCAAGGCAAAAGGGAAGGAAACCCTATGCGCCCCAGTACACATCAACGCGAACAGAGAACGTAGGTGTTTAGGCTGGAAGACTCCAGCGTTAGAGAAAAAGGAGGAGGAGAATGGCGAAGGATGCGAAGGTTGCGCAGAACATAAGGCCCCTGATGGAATACCGGAACGACGCGTGGAAGTGTTGGAAGTGCGGGTTCTGCCGGATGAGCCATCCGGACGAGCAGAAAACCCACAAATACTCGGACAACTGCCCGCGCGGCACCCGCTACCGGTTCGACTCTTTCTACGGATTGGGCACGCAGGAACTGGTCCGCGCCCTCACATGTGATCCGCCGGAACTGGATATCAACGATCCCGCGGTGGCCGAGCGGGTTCAGGAGATCGTCTACACCTGCACCCAGTGCGGGGCATGTCAGACGAACTGTAATCCGACCAAGCATCTCGAGCCTGCCAATGCCTCGATCGCCTTGAGAAACTGGCTCGTCGAACAGGGGCTCGGCCCGCTGCCGGAGCATCAGCCTCTGGTCAAGAGCATCATGAACTACGATAACCCCTGGATGCAGCCCCGGGCGGCCCGGGCGAAGTGGGCCAAGAAAAAGAAGGTGAAGGATGCGTCCAAGGAGGAAGTCGAGGTCCTGTATTATCCCGGATGCACCGCCGCGTACGACCCGGTGATCCAGCCGGTGGCAGGCTGGGTGACCGACGTAATGGAAGCGGCGGACGTCGACTTCGGCATCCTGGGCAAGAACGAGATCTGCTGCGGCTCGACCGTATTGCGCGTGGGCGATAAGGACAATTTCCAAAAAATCCGGGCCAAGAACCTGGACTCCCTGAACAGCACCTCTGCAAAGACGATCGTCACCGCATGCGCGGGCTGCTTCAGCACCCTGAGCCACGAGTACAAAGAGGACCTGAACGCAGAGGTCAAGCACATCGTGGAATTCGTGGACGAGCTCATCCAGGAAGGGAAGCTGACCTTCACTAAGAGCCTCGACCTGGAGGTCACGTATCACGACCCTTGCCACGTGGGCCGATACTGCGGCACCTATGACGCCCCCCGGAACATCCTGAAGGCCCTGCCCGGGGTTACACTCACGGAGATGCATCGAATC
>JAQYVQ010000596.1 GCA_030145435.1 Syntrophobacteria bacterium
AGACCAACTCCGAAGGAAGAAGCGTCTGGTCCACGAGTTCCACACAACCCTCTTTCCAACGCATCGTTTCGATCATGCCTTCTCCCAGACAACCGTTTTTTCGCTAAGGACCGGACCTCCATATCTATTATGGCGCAAAGAAGGTGTCAACCATCCTCCACGCGTCCGGTTGCAGGACAAGGTGAAAAGGGCTATTCTGAAGGGCTTCCGCGGCACCTCAAGTGCCGCTCCCGCATCGAGCCATCGACGCGATCGGAAACCGGACGAGAACCCGCTTTACGGAAAGCCCGCATACGGAACAGAGGCGAACGAGGAAGTACCCATGATCGAGCGGATCACCCAGAAGCTGCGGAAGGGGTGCAGAGAGCCTCTCTGGCAGTTTATCGCAATCGGTTCCGCGATCTTCCTGCTTTACAGAGAGGTTGCCCCGAAGGACCATCGTATTACGATTTCCCAGGCCCATGTGGAAGGATTGCGCCAGGACCATCTCCGCCGGACGGGCCTTCCTCCTACGCCGGAGGAGGAATCGGCGCTCATCGAGAGGCTCTTCCAGGATGAAGTTCTGCTCCGCGAAGCGCTGCGAATCGGGTTGGACCAAGGCGACCCGATCGTGCGCCGTCGACTTCTCCAGAAGATGGGCTTTCTGGTGGAAAACCTGAATCCGGTGCCCGAGCCGACCGAGGCGGAACTGCGGGAACATTTCCAAAGACATGGCAAGCGCTTCGCACAGGAGGGCCGGGTCTCGTTGATCCACGTCTTCCTGGCCCCTAACCGTTCCGGGGCGGCTCCGGCAACAGAGGCCCAACGCATCCTCGACAAACTCTCCGCCGGAACGGATCCGGGCGACCTCGGGGATCCTTTCATCCACGGGTCCCGTTTCGTGCGAAGGACCGGCAAGGAACTGGCTGCCCTCTTCGGAATCTCCTTTGCCGATAGCTTGAAGGATTTGCAGGAGGGGGCCTGGTGCGGCCCGATGGAATCGAGCTACGGGTTCCATCTCGTACGAATCACTTCGAGAACAGAGGGACGAGAGCCGACCCTCGAAGAAGTACGACCACAGGTTCAGGAGCGTCTAAAGGCCATGAAACGCGAAGAAGCGACACGGGCGGCGATTCGACGCCTGAGCGATCGATACGAGATCCGATTGGAGCAGGGGGACAGCCGGAAGGAGGCCATCGTTCTCAAGAGGGGAGCGAACCCGTCCGGCTGATTCCTCGTCCCGGGAGAGGAAAAGCAATGTCTCGAACCTGGTTCCTTCTCGTGCTGTGTGCAGGCATGGCGGTTTCCCTTGCAGCGTGCAGCAACGAAGTCCCGCCGCCTGCCGCCGACCCCGGCAGAGGGGGCACGGACTACACCGAAGCACGTGAACCTTGCTCACAGCACAACCCGTCGAGAAACGTCTACTTCGGCGACCTCCACATTCACACCGCCCTTTCCTTTGACGCGTGGATCTGGGACGTCCGAACCACGCCGGCGGATGCCTATCGTTTTGCACGAGGCGAGCCGATCCCGCTGACTCATCTCGAAGAGGGCGGACAGGGAACGCGGACGATCCGGCTCGAACGTCCCCTTGATTTCGCCGCCGTGACCGACCACGCCGAATTCTTCGCCGAGGTCGATGCCTGCGTGACCCCCGGCTCGGACGCCTACGACGCACTCACGTGCGTCCTCTTCCGGCGGGGCGATTTTCTCAGCACGATTGCCATGGCGAATCAGCTCTATCTCACGAACCCCAAACGTCCTAACGAAATCTGCGGCCCGGGAAGAGTGGATTGCCCTGCCCTGGCAGGAAGTGTGTGGGCAGAGATCCAGGAGGCTGCACGGGACGCCTACGACCAGACTTCGGACTGTTCCTTCACGACTTTCGTCGGGTACGAGTACACGGGCGTGCCCGGCATCAGCAACTATCACCGCAACGTGATCTTCCGGAATGCCAACGTGCCGGAGCAGGCGGTTTCGTACGTGGATCAGCCGACACTTTACGGTCTGTGGACGGAACTCGAGCAAACATGCCTGGAAGACACAGAGGGCTGTGACGTGCTGGCCATCCCACACAACTCGAACGAGAGCAACGGGAATGTCTTCTTCCCGAGATACCCGGGCGCCGAAACGATCGATGAGGAGCGGGAGCTTGCCGCCCTGCGAGGCAGAGCAGAACCGCTGGTCGAGGTGTTTCAACACAAAGGCGACATGGAGTGCATGAACGGCCTCGCCGGCGTGCTCGGCGAGCCGGATGAGTTGTGCAACTTCGAAAAGATACGGTCCCCTGATTCCCCGGATTGCGGAGAAGGCACCGGTGCGTTGGGTGCGATCTATCTGGGATGCGTATCGAAGCTGGACTTCGTACGAAACGTACTGCTCGAGGGGCTGAAAGAAGAAGAGCGACTGGGGGTGAACCCTTACAGGCTGGGCATCCTGGCAAGCACGGACACCCACAACGCAACCGGAGGAGCCGTCGCCGAAGACCGGTACGTGGGGCACCACGGGAACCAGGACGATGACCCGCAGAAGAGGTCGGAGGCAGGCAAGATCGTCAATAATCCGGGGGGCCTTGCCGCCGTGTGGGCCGTGGAGAACTCCAGGGATGCCATCTTCGAGGCGCTAAAGCGGCGGGAAATATTCGGGACCAGCGGTCCGAGAATGGTCGTACGTCTTTTCGGGGGCTGGGACTACCCGGAAGGCCTGTGTGAGGCGTCGGATTTCGTGGAAAGGGGCTATGAACAGGGGTCCCCGATGGGGGGGGACCTGCCGCCCCGGCCGCAGGGTGCCGCCGCACCCAGATTCGCCGTCCTGGCGATGCGCGAGGCGGATTTCGGGCAGAGAGCGGGGACGCCCCTGCAGCGTCTTCAGATCATCAAGGGATGGTTGAACCTGGACGGAGAACCGATCCAGAAGGTATTCGACGTGGCCGGAGATCCGAACAACGGGGCGAGCGTAAATCTCGACACCTGCGAAGCCACGGGAGAGGGGTTCGACACGCTCTGCACGGTGTGGAGCGATCCGGAATTCGACCCTCGTGAGCGGGCCTTCTACTACGCCCGTGTCGTAGAGAACCCGACCTGCCGCTGGAGCACCTACGACTGCATCCGCCTTCCCATGGAGGAACGGCCGGATCACTGCGGCGATCCGGGCATAGACAAGACGATCCAGGAGCGCGCCTGGACCTCCCCCATCTGGTACCAGCCGGTTGCCCGTTGACCCGGGTCGAGTTGAAATCGTGGCATGCTTGGAATATGCTCTCCCCGTCACGAACCCAGACTTTCCAATCCTGATGAACGGCAAGGAGAAAGAACCATGCCAGAGGCGGACAAGGGAAAAGAGGCAAAAAACTTTTTCACGGACCTTCCCCAGAAGACCGAAGGATTCTTCCTGAAGGGATCGGGAGCCCTGGATTGGGGCATGCAGAACCGGCTGGCACGCATCTTCAACCCGAAATCCGGGCGAACCGTGATGCTGGCCGTGGACCATGGGTATTTCCAGGGCCCGACCACCGGGCTGGAG
>JAQYVQ010000080.1 GCA_030145435.1 Syntrophobacteria bacterium
TGCCGGAAAAGCTGTACCGTGATGCGAGGGCCACTCTGATCGAAGACGGCAACAACGAGATCCTGGCCAGACACGGCGGCCACACCCTGTTTCAGACCTACCCGAGGCCCCCGGTCGAGGGTTGATAGGAGCAGGCGTTCCAGCCCGGTTGCCAAGGATGCCAAGGCTTGGGGCCACTTCGGTTGTCCCAAGCCTGATTCGCAGCAGCTATCGACGGGAGAGTCAACGATGGGGAACGACGTCTATGTGGCGGGTATAGGGATGACCCGGTTCACGACGCACATGGACAGAACCTACCACGAACTGTGCGCAGAGGCCCTGGATCAAGCCTTCAAGGACGGCGACCTGGAGAAGGAAGAGATCCAGGGCGTGTTCTTCTCGAACAGTTTCTGGGGACATTTCGAAGGTCAGCACTGCATTCGAGGGCAATGTGCACTGCGTACATACGGCCTGCTCGGCGTCCCGATCGTAAACGTGGAAAACGCGTGTGCCTCGGGGTCGACCGGTCTCTACATGGGGTATCTGGCGTTGAAGTCAGGGGAGTACGATGTCGTCCTCTGCCTTGGCGCGGAGAAGATTGCCCACCCGGACAAGTCCATGTCTTTCGCTGCCTACACAGGTGGGTTCGATCGTACCGACCTGGAGGACACGTTCGGGTTATACGAGGAACTGTCCGCCAGATATGAGATTCCCGTGCCGCCGGACGACGGCCAGGGCAAGAGCCAGGCCATGGAAACCTACGGTGTTGCCGCCCGGTGGCACATGTGGAAATACGATACGACCCAGGAGCATCTCGCCAAGATTGCAGTGAAGAACCGGTTCAATGGATCGCTGAACCCTCTGGCTCACTGGCAGGAGACGGTACCCTTGGAAACCGTGATGGGGGATCGGGTGATCTCCTATCCGATCACCCGGCCCATGTGTTCGCCCATCGGGGATGGGGCCGCGGCGGTCATTCTGGTCTCTGAGCGGTACCTGAGCCGACTGAAGGGGTGCGCACCGGTACGGGTCCGGGCCATGGCGCATGCGTCGGGATATGACAAGCGCGACATCGAAGAAGGGGCGGACATAGGACAGAGAGTAGCCGTCATGGCTTACGAGAAGGCGGGCCTCGGCCCGGAAGACGTGGACATTGCGGAAGTGCACGACGCGACTGCCTACGGAGAGCTGCACCAGACCGAGTGTCTCGGGTTTACGCCTGAGGGTACGGGTGGGGAGTTCGTTGAACTGGGGAAGTCCACGCTGGACGGTGATCTTCCCATCAACACGAGTGGCGGCCTGATCTCGAGAGGGCACCCGATCGGTGCTACCGGACTGGCCCAGATCCACGAGCTCGTGACCCAGATAAGACGAAAGGCGGGCCGGCGTCAGGTGCCGAAAGACGTGAGGATCGCCTTGGCGGAGAATGGGGGAGGCATTCTCACCCTGGAGGAAGCCTCCATGACAATCACAATCCTTGAGAAGACTTGAACCCCCTGGTGAGTCGTTGAATGACTCAAAATCCACCGGGGACGGAGCTATAGAAGAGAACGAGAAAGGAAAAGGTGAGGATCGTGGCAGAGAAGGTATGGATACGAGAAGGGATCGTAGCCGAAGGGCCCGAAGGGCAGTCGCTGGCTGGGAATCGATGCAAGGCTTGTGGGCAGGTGTACTTCCCAAAGGTGGAGCTGGCCTGTCTGAACTGCCTTGAAAAGCAGCTGGAGGATGTCCTCTTGAGCCGCAAGGGTAAGCTCTGCAGCTACTCGGTGGTGCACATGCCGGCCTCCGGCTTTCAGCCTCCTTATGCGGTTGGCTTCGTGGACCTGCCTGAAGGGGTCCGCGTTTTCACTCCCCTTGAGATGGAGGAAGGCAAGCCCTTCAAAGTGGGCATGGAGATGGAGATACGCGTGGGGACCCTGTGGGAGGAAGAGGACAAAGAGGTCGTGGGTTTCAAATTTGCAGTGGCAGGAGGATAGAATCATGAGAGAAGTTGCGGTGCTTGGAGTAGGCCAGAGTATATTTGGGAAGTTTCCGGAAAAGAGCATCGAGGAACTGGGGCGTGAGGCCGTTTCGGAGGCAATCCAGGACGCAGGGGTGAGTCCCAAAGACATTCAGGCTGCCTATACGTCCCGTCTGTTTCTGGAGATGACCACCGGGCAGATCATCCTCAAGGACCTGGGAATCGCCGACATCGAGATGACGAATGTCGAGAACGCCTGCGCAGGGGGTGCGACGGCTGTCCGGGGGTTATGGAAGGACATTGCGAGCGGCTTCTGCGACATCGGAATCGCCATCGGGGTGGAGTCGATGACCACGAGCCCGATTGCCCGCAAGCTCATCCCGCCGGCCAAGGATGACCTGGACGGACTGCTGGGCATGACCATGCCTTCCCTTTTCGCGCTCATCGGAAGGCGGCTGATGGACACGCACGGGGCTACCGAAGAGGACTTTGCTCAAGTCTCGGTCAAGAACCATCATCACGGGGCCCTGAACCCCCGGGCCCAGTACCAGAAGGAGTTCACGGTTGAAGAGGTGCTGGCATCCCGGATGGTCGCCGAGCCCATCACGCTCCTTCAGTGCTGTCCCAACACGGACGGGGCCGCAGCCGTGGTGATGTGTTCCATGGACGTGGCCAGAAAATTTAGCACAAATCCCGTGAAGGTGGTGGCGTCGGTTCTGCGATCGGCCGACTACTCCTTCCGGAAAGAGGATTTGACCTCGTTTGCTTTTGGAAAAAAAGCGGCTGGGATGGCGTACGAAATGGCAGGGATCGGACCTGAAGACGTGGACCTGGTCGAGTTGCACGATGCCTTTGCTCCGGAGGAGATCGTGCACTACGAGGATCTGGGACTCTGCAAAGTAGGGGAAGGCGTCGACCTTGTCCGGACAGGGGCCTCAGCACTCGGTGGCAGATGCCCGGTCAATCCCAGCGGAGGACTGCTCTCGTTGGGACATCCCTTGAGCGCTTCCGGCGTTCGGATCATGTGTGAAGCTACGGACCAGCTCAGAGGGCGGGCGGGGAAGAGACAGGTCTCCGGCGCCAAGGTTGCCCTCGCCCAGATGCTCGGAGGCATGGCAAACGGGCTGGAAGCGGGCGCAGTCGGCATCCACATCCTAGCTAGGTAAGACAAGGCAGGCAGACATCGGGCCGACGTCCCGCCCGTTACGTACATCCGGTTCATCAACCTGAACCCGGAGTCGGGAACCAGCTATCTGGAATCCTATCCCCATTTTTTCAAGATTGTTCCCAAAGCGATTGACGGATTCACCGAAACCTTCTGAAGAATACACCCGCCACGACCTGTTTATCGGTGGTGCGACGATTCTGGTGAAGAATCCACCGCAAGCCTAGAATTGCTTTTCATTGCAATGGGTTGAGGCCTAAAGGGGGCACCCGTATCCGTTATCTTGTATCACCGCCTCCAGAAATCGAATCAATATATAGATAGAGAAGTGACTCGCGGAATCAAGAGTGCAAGAGTGGGTGACTGAAAACCGTAAAGATCGAGACAAGGAGGTGTGAGATGAAAAAGAGAGTTTTTGGCGCCCTGACGGGAATGGTTCTC
The DNA here is from genome assembly GCA_030145435.1 of Syntrophobacteria bacterium. Lineage (GTDB taxonomy): Bacteria > Desulfobacterota > DSWW01 > DSWW01 > DSWW01 > S015-6. The sequence continues at coordinate 3,546 of JAQYVQ010000080.1, forward strand.
GGCATGGCAGTGTTTGGGTTGATCGCGACACAGGTGTCGGCCCTGGAGATCATTACGGAAGAAGACTTCAAGCAGGAGATTGTCACGACTGAAAATCTGGTGAAGGCTGCAGACAATGCTCTCTTCCTGTTTGACTCATCCGGCTCGATGCGCAACCCCCTTGAAGGCACCGACATGACGAGACTCGAAGCACTCAGGGGAGTCCTCGCCGAAAGGATGAGGTGGTTTCCCGATCTGGGGTACAATTTCGGCTTCTATCTTTTTACCCCCTGGAAGGAGCTTTACCCGATGCAGCCCTTTAACCGGGAAGAACTGGTGCTTGCGATCGACCAGCTACCCAAGGTAGCAAGCGGGGGAACGCCCCTGCAACAGGCCCTGCACAACATCGATCCGATTCTGGCAGGTCTTTCGGGCCGAACCGCGGTGTTTCTCTTCTCGGACGGCAAGTTCAATCACAACAGGAAATTCAAGTGGCCCTGGGATCAGGCGCGAGAGCTTGCCCAGAAATACGATGTCTGTTTCTACATCATGAGCACCGCCGAGGAGAAGAAGGCCGAAAAGACCCTGCAACGAATTGCGGAGGCGAACGAATGCTCGAGGGTCATCCCCTTCATTACTTACGTGAAGCGGCCGAGTTACACCTCCAGGGCCCTGTTTGTTGTCGATTCGCAAACGGAGCTCGTAACGGTAACCGAGGAGAAAGTCGTGGGCGTGAAGGGAAACGACATCCTCTTCGGTTTCGACAACCAAACGGTCTCCGATGAATACAAGGAGCAATTGGACAGGGTCGGCAAGTTCGTAAATGCGAATCCCGGAAGTTATGTCGTGATCAACGGGTATGCGGACAACACGGGGGCCGCCGAATACAACATGAAGTTGTCACACAGGCGGGCCGGAAGCGTGGCCGACTACCTGAAGAACAACCACGGCATCGACCATAGCCGGATGGTCGTCATGTGGTACGGGGATCTCAATCCGACGGCATCCAACGACACGGAGGAGGGCCGGAAACTGAACCGGCGCGCCGAGATTGCCGTAGGCCTGGAGTAGGCACTAGCAAGCCAGGAGGTGGCCTCGGATCCGTCTGGATGGGCATTGCGGATCCGGGCTGCCTCCCTCTCTGATCAAGACCGCTTTGAAAGAGGATTCCTCGATTCACACGGAACGCCGGTGGCGCAAAGACCGCAACCGTAGATGAAGATGTGGTAGTTCTTGAGACAGTACTTGAGTGACGACGCCACCTTCGCGTAGCACTTCTCCTTGTCATGGGCGTTCTCTTCGGTGATGGCG
>JAQYVQ010000095.1 GCA_030145435.1 Syntrophobacteria bacterium
CGATTTCACGGCCTATCCGCCTTTTATGACGGTCGCTCCAAAGCCGAACGTGCTCCTACTCATGGACAATTCCGGAACCATGCTCAGTTACGCGTACGATTTCAACGATGCCGGCGTGAGCAGGGGTTTCGATCCGGCCCGGAGATATTTCGGCTACTTCGAGCCGGACCTGTGGTACGTCTATTTGAACGGCAGGTTCGAGCCGACCGCAGGCAAGTCGGCCCGGGCAAAGATTGCCGGAGAATGGGATGGAAACTTCTTGAACTGGCTGACCATGCGGAGGATCGACATTGCCCGCAAGGTGCTCATAGGCGGAAAGGCCGTATCGAGAACCTTGACGGGAAACCCCCATGAGTTGATCGGGGAACAGGCAGACGGATCCGCGAGAGGCTACAGGAAAGAGGTCAATTTCGCAGAAACATACACGCCCTACTGGGGCACGCGATGCTTCGAGTTTACTTTCGGAACGGCCAGTGCCGCAGATTTTGAGGTGAGCGACCATGGGGGCGACTGTTCTGCAATGGGGCCTGGCGATTTCTTGGACAACTACGGGGTCAAGGTGCTCCTTCCTACCGAGCCTACGGGCGTGATCCAGGCACAAGGCGACAAGGTCCGGTGGGGGCTGGAATTCTTCAATGAGGAACAAGGAGGACGGATCGCCAAGGAGATGACCGATGACATCGCCAGCAGTATGGTGACGGCCATCGAACTCGACAAGCCGGGCTCCTGGACGCCCATGGCCGAGGCGTTGTGGACCGCCACTGGCTACTTTGCGCAGTCTCCGGTTACGGGCGACCACGGTCCGAGGTATCACGTTACCAATGCGCAGTCTTATCGGGTCGGCACCGATTCGGATCCCTACAACTACGGAACGGGCGGTGCGCCGGATTACATCTGGTGTGCAAAGAGTTTTGTGCTGGTGATTACGGACGGAGAGCCCACGCAGGACCTCAATCTGCCCGATCAAGTAAAGGGGTATGACCTGCCCTACACCGACGGTGGCAATCCCGTGCCGGGTTGGGCTGGACCGGCGGACCCGAACTACTTCTGGTACGGCGGGAATAAGGGGTCGCACTATGTGGATGATGTCGCCTTGATGAACCACGTGGACGTGGTCGGCAAAGAATACAGGGACCTGCGGCCTGACCTGGAAGGCAATCAGTATATCACCGACTATTTCGTCTATGCAGCCTTCGGCGACCCCTCCCCCGACGGGCGCCGTCTGTTGAAGCAGGCGGCAAGGAACGGCGGGTTCGAGGACATGAACGGCAACTTCATACCCGATCTTCCGGAAGAATATGACCGAGACGGCAATGGAAATCCGGACACATATTTCGAGGCGCCCGAGGGGGATTCGCTGGCCGAGAGTCTCACCGCCGCCATTGTAGACATCCTCCGGAGGACCTCCTCGGGGACGGCGGTCTCGATCCTGTCCACCAGTGCCCACGGGGAAGGGTCTCTTTTTCAGGCCTACTTCAAGCCGGAAGAGCTCACGTACATGGCGGGGGAGACCGCGAGGAGCAACTGGCTGGGGTATCTTCACGGCCTGTGGGTGGACGATCATGGGAATCTGCGGGAAGACAACGGAGATTTCGAGCTGGTCTATGAAGAGGATGATATCATCAGTTTCTACTATGACGGAGCCATCGGAACGCGGGCCATGAGGGATTTCGTCTCCTCGGATCAGCCGTACGGGGACGGCAGCTGGGACGAGACCGCTGTTCCTCTGAACACACTGCGGTCTCTGTGGGAAGGCGGCGAGAAACTGGCCCTGCGAGACATTTCGTCCAAGCCACGAAAGATCTACACAAGCCTGGACAAAGAGACCCTCGTGGAACTCGACCCGGACCAGGCGGCGTCGTTCAAGGACTATCTCCGTGCATCCGACACGGATCAGGCCAGGGACATCATCGAGTACGTCCGGGGTGAAGAAGTGGCCGGCATGCGCTCAAGAAGAATCTTCGTGGATACAGACGGTGATACGGTGGCAGACGAGGAGGGGGTCTGGCGGTTGGGTGACATCATCTATTCCACTCCGGCCGTGGTTTCCCGCCCCCTGGAGAACTACGATGACATCTACAGCGACCCCAGCTATGGAGAATTCGAAACGCATTACACCCGGGGCTCCGGCGCCACACCCAGACCAAGGCCGACCGCTGTCTACGTGGGAGCCAATGACGGTATGCTTCATGCGTTTAATGCCGGGTGTTATTTGGCTGGGGACGATCGCGACACGGCCCGGAGGGAACATGGCCGGTATACAGAAGACTATCCGCCCTATTTCAGCGCCGAGCTGGGCCATGATCCCGAAATAGGGGAAGAGCTTTGGGCCTACATCCCCCATAGCCTGCTCCCACACCTGCGCTGGTTGACCGACATGAACTACACCCACGTGTACTACGTGGACCTGAAGTCCAAAATCGTCGATGTCCGGATTTTTCCAGAGGACGCGACGCACCCGGGTGGGTGGGGGACGGTCTTGATTGGTGGTTTGAACCTGGGCGGAGGGATCTATGAGGTGGATGACTTCAATCAGGATAGCGTCTCCGATGATCCTCGCGTCTTCTCGTCCTGTTACTATGCCCTTGATATCACCAATCCAGGCGCGCCCGGACTCCTCTGGGAGTTCAGTGATCCCACGCACCTCGGCTTTACGACAGCTTATCCCGCCGTTGCCCGCACCGGGAAGAAGGATGAGAAGGGTGCCTGGCACGTGATCCTTGGGTCGGGACCGACCAACTACGCCGGTGCGAGCGAGCAAGAGGCCTCTATCTTCGTACTGGATCTCAAGACGGGCGACGTGCTGAAACGCTTTGAAGGTGGGGTCATTGAAGGGGACAGTTTCATGGGTGGGGTGGCTACCGTCGACATGAACCTCGACTACCAGACCAACGCGGCTTATTTCGGCAATACCTATGAGTCGGGAGGGAAATGGTATGGCAATCTACTGCGCATCTTCATTTCAACTCCGGACGAAGAAGTGTATTCCGCGCCCAACAATTGGTCGCTCTCCGTGTTGGCGAACACGAAGGCCGACCAAGCCATCACGGCGCCCCCGGCAATAGGGGCAGACAACACGATGACGCCCTGGGTTTACTGGGGGACAGGCCGGTTCTTTTCAGAGGAAGACAAGACGGACTTGAGTACGCAGAGCTTCTACGGGGTCAAAGACAGAACACTCGTCGATGGGCATCCGGCCGAAGCGAAGGGGCCCGCGGATCTCTTTGACGTCACGAACGTGTCGGTTACCTCTGGAGACCCGAGCACGGTGTCGGGGTCTGATGCTGTACCCGGCGGAAGCTCATGGGACGAGATGCTCTCTGCCATGCGAGGGGATGAATTCGAGACGACCTATGGGTGGTTTCTTGATGTGGTCGACATTGCAGGTGCCGAAGAAGGGGAAAGGGTGCTTGTCAAGCCGAGCATCTTCGGTGGCTTGGCGATGTTCACCTCCTTCATGCCAAACAATGATGTGTGCGACAGCGGTGGTCGCGGCCGGCTCTACGGGCTGTACTATGAAACAGGGACCTCATACAAGAAGGATATATTCAGTCTTGATGATCCTCCCCTTGGCACAACGTTTAAGCGCTCCGTTGACCTCGGCCAGGGCAAGCCGTCCAGCCTCGCCATTCACATCGGTCAGGAGGAGGGCGGAAAGGTCTACGTCCAGCAGAGTACAGGAACCATCCAGGAACTGGTTCTGAACACCCCCTTCCGTATGAAGAGTGGCTCTGTGGTCTGGTACGAGGAATGAGACAAGGGACAGAAGGTAAGTCGACGGGTTGGCACGGGGAGTCGGTCAGGACCCGGATGCTTGCATGATCTCCTGAATCTGCTGGGCCGTGTCCCGGTAGTCACTTGCCTCCTCGAGGATCTCCTGAAAGATCTGGAGCGCTTCTTCGTTCTGGCCTGCCGAACGAAGCGTCAAGGCCTGCTCGTATCGGATTCCGCGCCGTTGTTCCTGATCCAGTCCCTCTGTCAGGAGCACCTTTTCGTAACAGTCGAGGGCGATTTCTGGGCGTTCGAGATCCCGCGCACAGCTGCCCATCAGGAAGAAAGCGTCGTACTGCAGCGCAGGGTCCGTAGAGGCGATCTGAAGCTCTTCGATCGCATCCTCGTACAGGCCCATCTCGTTGTAGGCCACGCCCAGGTTGTAGTGGGTTTCATAGTCGTCTTTGGCGACCTGGCCCTGTATGCCTTGCTTGAAATTGTCAAAGAGATCCTGGAACTCCAGCCGTTCGAGCGGAGAGCCCTCTGGGACTCCGGCTTCCCCGCCTTGAGGGCCCCCTGCCCCCTGCGCCTGCTCTGCCAGGGATTTCTTCTTGAGCAGGTCGTAGATGTTGGCCTCCATCTTTACCTTCACCTGCTCGGTCGACGCCTCTGCCGTGGGTCCCACCCGTTGTTCGTCGAGGGTCCCCTCTGCGGGGCTTGCCCAACCCGATGCCTCCCGATACTGCTGGAGGAACGCCTCTTGGTCTTTCAGCAGGTTCTTCTTTTCGTACAGGCCCTCGAGTCGCCTGAGCGCCTCTTGCAGTTCGACGCGCTGTCCGGATGCCTGAAGGAGCGAGAGAAGGATCTCGTGCCCCTCGCATTCATCGGGCCAGAAAGAAGTGATCCAGCGGGCCAGGGAGACAGCGCCTCCCAGCGATCTTTCCTCTCCGCCCATCTCCTTCGTGACGTGACACAGACGTTCGAAGGGGTCGACGAAAGGGGCGCCGTGCTCTGGGAAGATTGCCTCGAATACGCGAACCTTCTGTTTCGTTTCTTTCAGGGGGAGGTGTGAGAGTTCCTGGAAGATCTCCCAGAGCTTTTCCTGTTGTTTCTCGGAACGGAGGATCTTTGCCAGACTCTCGTAGTAGGGATAGGCGTCTGCATAGAGGCCGTATTGATAAGAAATCTGTGCGGCCCTGCGGAGGGCCGGGATCGATTGAGGTTGTACTTTCAGGATCTGCTTGAAGAGCGCGATGGATTTGAGGTGGAAGCCTGCCTTGGCGAATATCTCGGCGGTTTCGGTGTACTGTGCAACCGCCTTCGTAGCCTTGCCCTGCTTGGAGTAGAGGTCACCCAGTTTCAGCCTGCTACGGGTGTCCTTGGGGTTCTTCTCGATGAGATCCTCGTATCCCTTACGGATCTTCTCCCATTTTCTCCGCTGCACGAGATCCTGAATCTTCTTGATCATGGATCTGACCTTTTCCTGATGGTTCCCTCTTGGTTGAGCCTCTTCACAAGGCCCTCCAACGCGAGAAGGTAGCTTTCCGACCCGAACCCGGAAACGATACCGACGGCTATATCCGACAAATAGGACTGTTGCCTGAAAGGCTCCCGGCCGTGAACGTTCGACAGATGAACCTCTGCAAAAGGAATGCCCGTGGCCAGAAGAGCGTCTCGCAAGGCGATGCTCGTATGGGTGTATGCGGCGGGATTGATGACAATCCCGTCGATCCGGCCCCGAGCGGCCTGAATTCGATCGACGAGATCCGACTCGGAGTTTGTCTGAAGGATCTCTTCGATATGGACGTCAAGGCCTTCCGCTCGCTGCCGTAGGTCTTCGTTGATCTCATCCAGCGTCTTGCAGCCATAGATATCCGTTTCCCTGGTTCCCAGGAGATTCAGATTCGGTCCGTGCAAGATCAAGATCTTCATTTGCGGGGACTCCGGTGCAGGATCTGCTGTTTCAAATCGGCGAGTCGTTCGTGTAGGTTGGAGTTCTCCGGTTCCCGCACGGACAGCTTCCGGTAGATGTCAAAGGCTTTGTCATAATATCCCTGAGAAGCATAAATTTCGGCCAAGGTCTGCGTCACGATTTCCCCGCATCCCCCACCCGCCGCGTTTTCGTTGGTTGTCGGTTGCGTGTGGAGCGTTTGCCAGGATTTCCTGGCCTTTTCATCCTGGGGATCCACGGAGAGGATCCTGTGCACCGTCTTCTCCAGGTTGTCCCAATCGCGCTTTTCTTCGTAGATGGCCAACAGAAGTCCTTGTGCGATCAAATTGTCCGGCGCGGCGAGAATGCCCTTCTCCAGTTCCTTGGCGGCCTGATCCGTCTCGCCCTTGTCCACGTAGGCCCGGGCCAGGGCGACCCTGCCGCTGACAAACCCTGGGTGATGGTGCAGCCCTTTCTTGCAGACAGCTATCGCCTGATCCAGCATGTTCCTTTTTCTGTACGCCTCTGAGAGTGCCGCAAAAACCAGAGAAGAGGATTCCCGTGCCAGGATCTCCTGGTACCGGTTGATCTCGTCGACCTCTCCGGTTCCGTCCGGATGTAAGGGCTCGGTCTTCTTCCCTGTTTTCCCTCCCTTGTCCTTATCGGACATTCGGGGCGTCTCCTTTACCCTTAAACAGGCCCGGATACGTAGACAGCAAAGCACGTGGTCTTCGGTGTGGCACACATCTTGTAGCATATCCCTTCGCAAGCATGGGCAGGGCGATTTCAGCCTACCATGCAGGACAGAAGATGCACAATGCTTCTCCACGGACAAGGGTAACAAAGGCACACTGATTAGGGCTCACAGAATACATGAGGAATCTATAATAATGCATTGAATTAAAAAAATAAAGTGAAAATTAGAAAGTCTGTTTGTTCTCGGTGCAGGTTTTCCGAGCACCTCTGGATGACCACCCATCACGGGTGAGGAAAGCGCGAGCCATGAAAACAAAACCCATAAACGAAACAACAGGTTATAAGAAATTGGCCTCTTCTCGTGGCTCCCGGTTTCGGTTTCGTACTCTACGTACCCAGACAGACTGCCTGGCAGGAGCAAAAATTGTCAAGTGGGGGACGTTCTGCGGCACCCTCCTGGTTCTTCTGGCCGGTCATTAAGGAAAGGGAGAAGGCGATGAACCACCGAGGACGTTGTCGGTCGAGAAAGGCGGGAAAGACTTTTCTTTTCGGGTTCTTGATCTTCGCGGTCATGATTGCCTGGAATGGTGTCGGCGCGAGCGAGAGGTACGGAATGCCCAGCGAAGAGGAAGCGCACCGGAACGGGGACACAGGCACAGGGGGAACCGCCGAGCAGGTTGCCTGGGTCAAGTCTCTGCGCACGCAGGAGGACCGGCTGTTCGTGAACGGTGAGCCCTTTGTCCTCAAACACCAGACCCGGTTCGAGAATGAACGGGGCGCCAGGATCGGCCTGGAGGATATCCCCCTGGGGGCAAGAATCGAGGTGCAGTATTGCACCGGCTCCCGGCTCGAAGAGAGCGGTTACGGCCCGGAGGTGAAGATCCTCACGAGGATACGACTCGTTCAGCCCCCGCCAGGGAAGAAACCCGTACGTTGAGGAAGACCATGAAACTCTTGAGAAGACAGACGGGAAAGAACGCAACGAGCGGATTCAGTCTTATCGAGCTGATGATCGTTCTGGCCCTGATCGGGATCACGACGGGTGTCGGCGCGGTCTACATCGGCTCCAACGAGACGGAACTCAGAAAGTTTGCACGGAACGTGCGCTTCGACCTGGAACGGGCAAAACAGGAAGCCGTTGCGAGGAAGGACACGGTCTATCTGGAGCTTTCATACGATCCTCCCTCCATCGACTGCAACGATGACGGGGCCATCAACACCAAGGATCAGTGCTACGTGATCTACGAGGATCGGAACGGAGACGGGCAATACACCCCGGCCTCGAACGAGAAGATCAAGGCGGAACATGCATCTTCGACGATAGGGTTCATCAATGAAGAAGGCGTCGGAGGGCTCGAGTTCTTCTTCACCCCCACCGGGGAGAGCCGTGCGAAGGATGTCGAAATAAAGGCAGCGGTCCACACCAAGGAGAGCTGCTGCCTCTCCCGCTGCATGGCCGTATCCTACCCCCTGACGGTCAGTCACGTTGGAAGGATACGGCTCGGTAACAAGGAGGCGGGGTGCCAGGGAACGGGGGACGACAGCTGTTTAGATTCATCCTATTGCAACTAGTAAGAGGTTCGACATGAAGACAAAGACCACTATGCCTTTGGGAAGACAGCGGGTGCGGCAGGCGGCGCGAATCGTATGCTCCACCAGGGCGTTCAGCCTGCCCGAGCTCATGATCACACTCGTCGTGTCCGGCCTGCTCGTCACCGGGATCGTGGGCGGGTACGTCGTCCAGAAGAGAAGCTACGAGGACGAGGCGAGCATGATCGACATGCAGATGAACGGACGACTCGCCATGGACCGCGCGGCCGAGGTCGTCCGAAACGCCGGCCTGGGCTGCATAGACAACTTCCCGCCCAAGGACAACCAGACCCTGCAAGGGGCCTTCAACAACTACACGCAGGTGTTCACGGTCCAAGACCGGAACGACGGCCCCGACGTGGTGACCGTGGTGAGCGGCCGGCGTAGTCGGACCGTGGTGGAGAGCCTCGGAGCGGACCACGTGGTCGTGGAAGACATCAAGAACCCGAACGATGTGCCCTTCTTCGACCTCGACAAGAACCGGTACATCTTCTTCTCGCCTCAGGGAGAGAATCAGTTTCTTGAAGTCCTGGGCGTGGACGAGGGCACGAGGGGGGTGAGGCTCTCTGCCCCCTGTACGACGCTGAACAATGAGTTTTGTACGATACGAGAGGGGGACAACGTCTTCCGGGTGAATGCGTTCACGATCACCCTCGACCAGAACGGGGCGGAGATCATCGATGTGGATGACGACGGATCGGTCGTGGACCGAGACGGCGACCCCTTCCCGGATCTGTACATTTACAGCAATACGACGGATCTCATCCCGGATATGGATATGGCCGGCGTGGGACAGGCAAACGTGAGTAGCGCCGAAGTGGCGGAGGGGATCGAGGCCCTCCAGTTCCGATTCGGATGGGACGTGAACGAAAACGGGGAGATCGAGGAAGCGGAGTTCGTCGACGACCCGACCGGAAACGAAGACGATGTTCGTGCCGTCCGAATCTATCTCCTTTCTCGGACCCTCTCACCCGACCCCAATTACACCGACCCGAACGCGAATTACACGCTTGCGAACTACACCCTCACGCTTGCCGCCGATGATTTCAAGTATCACAGGCAACTCTTCGTCGAGACCGTGATGGTGCGGAACTTGAATCTGTGATCCAATTTTTTCTCACACAGGAGACTTTGGCCATGAAGCCTGCGTCACGAACCAAGAGAAACCCGAGGCCCCTCGGAAGGATGAGGCAAACCTGCAGAAGCAAAAAGGGGTTCACCCTGCTCGAGGTCCTGATTGCCATCGTCATCTTGTCGATCGGTGTCCTTGGGTACATGGCGGTCCAGTTTCAGAGCGTCAGCAGTCGCGCCTTTGCCAAGACGCTCCACAGGGCCATGACGACCGGGATCACGAACCTGGAGGAACTGCGCACCCTCGACTTTGCCCAGATGGGGGGGGAAGGCATCGAATACTTCGACAAGATCACGGGCCAGGTTGCCGCAGAAACCGACTACGACGAGGGCATGGCCTACAAGGCCGAGTGGAGCGTTGCCGACTGGAGCCATGTCTCCAGCAACCCGAACTGCTTCATCAACGAAATGAAATCGCTCAACGTCGTGGTCCGTTGGAAAGAGATGGGAATGGACTATTCTTCCGCGTTTTTCACCTTTGAAAGGGGCCGGAAGAAAGGAGACGTCTCATGAGAGAAAAGCGCGCATCCATCACAGGGACCCTGGCAGGCCAGGAAGGAATGGTCCTGCTCTCCACTCTCTTGATCCTGTCAGCGGTATCGTTGGTTGCGGTCGGAATGAGCGGGGACACGACCACGGCCCTTCAGGTCGCCGGCAACCGCAGACTCAGTCAGCAGGCCTTCCATCTTGCCGATGGAGGCGCTGACCTGGGCGCCCACGTCGTCCTGGACTACCTGTACCCGGACGCCGTGGACCCGGACACGGATTTTCCGCTTTACGGAGACTCTATATCTCTCATGGACGGCAAACTGCAGATGACGCATTTCAAGACCGACCCGTACCTCATGTCGGACATAAAGGGCTATCCGGGAAACGACAACAAAGACGACCCGAGCATCGAGAATCTGGCCCTGTACCCGCCCGACCTCTCCTTCGACCTCACCGCAGCGTCGGGGATTCCTTTCGAGGATTCCACTGTACTCGTAGACGTGGACCGGCTGAAGTCCAAGTATCTGGTCGGCTCCAGCATCGAGTTTGCCGCCGGCTACGAGGGGATCGGAAAGGGCGCCGGAGCCGGTTCCGTTGCCGTCTACTACGGGATCCGGTCGAGGGCGGCGAGTACGGTCACGCTCGGCGATCCTCAGCCCCGCATCCACGGTCAGGTGGGCACGGTTTACCGGAAGGTTTCTCAGGTGGTGGG
>JAQYVQ010000112.1 GCA_030145435.1 Syntrophobacteria bacterium
GGCGGTGGAGTTCACGAAACGCTTCCTGGACATCGGAGCGGACGATATCGAACACGCGGACCATGACGGGTCGGCCCCCCCGCACAAGGTTTACGAATACTACAGCATGATCCTGGACGCAATCCCGAACCCGGAACTCCATCTGGCGCACTTCCACGTGACCCGGGGATGGGGCCTGGCCAACGTGCTGGCCGCCCTCCAGGCGGGCATCACGGTCTTCGAGTCCACCCTTGGAGGGTTGGGCGGACAGCCGGCCAATTTCGTGGACGGCGTGCCCGTGGAAGGCACCGGAAAGTACTACTACAAGGACCCAAACGTGGTGGGACTGGTCTGCACCGAGGACATGGTGGTCATGATGGACGAGATGGGCATCGACACGGGGTTGGACGTGGACAAGATCCTCAATATCGGCAACATGGTGGAGAAGATCGTGGGGCGCAGGCTTCGCTCCGAGTCGATCCTGAACGGAAGGATCCCCAAAGAGCCGAGGCCGGAGTTCAGATAAAGCGAAAACAGCAGGCGAAAGGGAAAAGGGCAAAGGGTCAAGGGTTGGTTGAAGTTTATGAAGATTGTCCTTTCACCTTGGAAGCTGGCCTCGACGCCAAAGATGGGTGTCTTTCCAAGACCTGACGGACTAGGAGCATAATGAATCTTGGCGCAGTCCTCCGCAGGGAACGGAAGAAGCGAAAGCTTACCCTGAAGGTCGTCTCCGAAAAGGCGGGGATCTCACAGGGGTTCCTGTCCCAGATCGAGAACGATGTCAGCTCGCCGTCGGTGGACACCCTCGTGAACATCTGCAGCGCCATCGGTGTCGAAGCCGGCCATATCATCAAACAGGCGAAAAAACAGGAGAGGCTTGTTGTCATCCGAAAGTCCGACTGGGAGGACGTCGACTTTCCCCCTTCCGGCTTCGTGACGAGGCGCTTCTTTTCCCCGGAGAACCGGAGAGTGATCGACAGCTCGGTCCTGGCCATACAACCGGGGGGCGGCATCCCGGTCAGAAAGAACATGCGAAACGGCCAGGAAACGCTCTGTCTGCTCGAAGGCTCTGTCGAATTGGTGCACGGCGACGACGTCGTGGATCTGCATGCGGGAGACTCGGTACACTTCTGGTCCATCCCCGAGAAACAGAGGATCACGAACACGTCAAAGTCCGTCGCCGTGGTCTTCTGGGTTGGAACTCTCTGAAGCGGCAACGCCGCAGGCGAAAGGTGAAAGGGGTCAGGCCCATCCACACCCTCGTTGTGGACATTGCGAGGGCGCGACAGCGCCCGCGGCAATCTCCACGCACCTTGGCGGTCATCCCCGCGGAAGCGGGGATCCATTGGCGCAATGTACTGAGGGATTCCTGCCTGTCGCAGGAATGACGGAGAGGTAGGGGGACAGAACGTTCGCACTCCCGGGGGAAGAGAGACATGGAGCAGAGTAGTAACCCTTGTACGCTGGCAGACCCCAAGGTCAACGCAGTTCTCGACCGGCTCCACCGTGAGGCCAGAGGCGATGAGCTGCGCTCCGGCTTGAAGCTGCTCCCCTACATGGTTCAGAAGCTCCTGGGCCGGAAGCCCTCCTTCACGGACCAGTACCAGCGCATGGCAAACCTGAGCATTCCCGTATCGGCCGAACAGGGGATTTTTGCCTACCTCATGGCACGGTCGATCGGTGCGCGCAGAATCGTGGAATTCGGCACTTCCTTCGGAGTGTCTACGATCTACTTTGCCGCTGCTATCCGGGACAACGGTGGGGGCATCGTTATCGGGTCGGAATTCATCCCATCCAAGGCAGAAAGGGCAAGGGCGAACATCGAGGAGGCAGGCCTTACCGATTCCGTGGACATCAGGGTAGGCGATGCGATGGAAACACTTGCCGACCCGGGCGGCGACATCGATCTGCTCCTGATCGACGGGTCAAAAGACCTGTACCTGCCCATCTTGAAGATGCTCGCCCCCCACGTGCGTCAGGGAGGCGTGGTCCTCGCCGACAACGTGCTCTCTCCGTTCATCAAGAAGACCCTTGCCGGATACGTGGCCTACATGCAGGACAGCCGCCACGGGTTCACCTCCGTAACGGTCCCCTTCCCCGACGGGTTCGAGTATTCGGTCAAGGCTTGACCCACCCGTGCGAAGTATCCAATTTGCGGACATTGCGAGGGAGCGACCGCGGCAATCCCCCGGTAACGACGCCGTCAGTTCTTCTGAAAGGCCCCGGCCAGGGCCGGAATGAAGACCACAGCGGCAATCGCCTGCAGCAAGGCCGTGACTCCGAGTACGATGGCCATGTCACTCTGGAACTTCATGCCGATGAAGAACCAGGGCGCCGTGCTGGCAAATGCAAGTGCGCCGAGAAACAAGACGCAGCCCGGGGCAGTCGATGCACTGTCTGCTCCTCCATTCCGCCGGACGAGGTAGATCCCGAACACGGCCCCGAACCCTGCGCCGACCACTGCGGCGGGAACCGCAGCCAGGCTGACCGGCCAACCGACGGCCGTCATGAGCAACAGAGTAAGGGTCTGCCCCGCCGCAACGGAAAGGGTAACGATCAGGCCCAGGGGGGCAGAGCGTGTCACGACGAGTCCCACGAGGAACACTGTGACAAGGGCAAGGAACATCGTCTTCCTGTAATCATCCCGGGTGCCGTCGTTGATCGCTTTCGCCTTGCCTAGCAGGCCACCCCCGAGGCTGAAACGGATGTGTTCCGAGGGATGGTCGTCGAAGTAGGCCTGCATGGCAGACACGTACTCGTCGATTCGATCCGTCTCTCTCTCCGGGAAGAAGGAGACGATGGTCGCCTCGGAAAAGGATTCGTCCACCGCCAAATCCAGGGCTCCCGAGAAGGTAACCAGCCTAGACAGGCCTTCCATGTCCCGCTGCGAGGCAGGCACGGTCCACCATTTTGGATTTCCGTCCATCAGGATCATGCGTGCCATCTTCACGACCCAATCAAAGGCAAGGCTCAGGCGAACGAGACCCTTGGCGTACAAATAGGTGCTGAAGTCCCCCATCTGGTTGATCGCCTCGGGATAGAGGAGCCCTCCCTCCTCTTTTGCCTCCACATGCACGAGGAAACTGTGAGGGCCATTGAATCGCTCGGCCATCACGTCGAAGCCTTGCGTCCAGGGATGGGTGGACCGGACATAGGCCGGCCCGGGGACATTGTCGCCCACCTGGAGCTTCCAGACGCACACGAGGCCTGTCACGAGTATCAGGGCGAGAAGAAGGGAGATTCCCACCCTACCGCTCCCTCGGGCGAGGCCTGTCAAGCCTTTTGCAAGGGCCTCGAACATGCCTCCTGCACGTTCCCCCTTCGCCCGGGCGGGTCGGGGCAGCAGGGACATCAGGACAGGACAGATCAGCACCACGACAACAAAGGTCCCAACGGCCCAGAACAGGCCGAACCAGCCCAGCTCCCGAATCATGGGAACGCCGGCGGCGAGCATGGACAGACACACCAGACCGGCGATGACCACCGAGGCCGCGACCGGCGCACTTCGATAGGTCGCAACGATCGCCTGCAGCTTGCTCTCCGCTTCGGCGTTCCTCCTGTCGTACTCCTTCATGGCCATGGCACTGCAAACGAGAGACAAGACCCCCAGAAGCAGAGGGAAGACAAAGGCCATGGGATTCAATGCAATCTTGCTTGCACCCAGGAACCCGAGGCCCCAGAGCACGGAGAGAGCGAAGGCGAAGATCGGCACCAGGGCTCCGCGGAAGCTTTTGAAATAGCCGGCAAGGAGCCCGAGCATGACGAGCATCATGGCGCCCGCAGCAACCGGGACCTGCTCCCGGGCCATCGATGTCAGCTCGGCCGCAAGAAGTCGGTCCCCGGTGAAGTGGAGAATGTGGTTCTCATCCTCTTCCTTCGCCTTCAGGGTGTCCACAAGCCTGAGGAGCCTCTGATGAAACTTATCCATTCTCCATTTCTTGTACTGATCGATCGAAAGGGTGGCACTTTCTTTGTCGACCCCCTGTTTGTACAGGGTCTCTGCCTTCAGGTCGAGGTCTGCGATGCCCGCCATGATCACAGTCGCCGTGCCGTCGTACGAGACGACGTGGCCAACACCTAAGGGGTTCACCGCGACCCTGCGCTTTACGGCCTGAAAATCCTCTCTCGTCTCGGGCGTAATTCGTCCGAGTATGGGCTCCCCCATCAACCCCTCGGCGGTGCTTTCGTAGTGATTCATTCCCGTGTATAGGGAGGTGATCTTCTTGGGGATGAACTCTTCCACACCCATCAGTTCACGGGTTATCCGTTCGATTTTCTTCACGGTCTCCGTGTTGTAGACATCCCCCTCCTTCACCTCGACAATCCCGATCAGGTTCTCCGACGTCTTGCCCATTTCCTCGATGGCACGCAAGGTCGGAGCGAACCTGTGCCCGGAGGGAATCATTGACTCCGTAGGATCTTCCGCCATCTCGATGTGGGCGAGTTGAAGGCACAGGAAACCCGTCATCGCCAGGAACAGAATCAACACAACGAAACGGAACCGAAGCGCCAGCGATACGACACGAGCCAACCCACGAACCTGTTCCCCACCGTTCGTATGCGTCATCTGTCAACCCTCTCCCGTTTAGCTAGAGGCCACTGCCAATGAATGGTCCGATCCACGATGTGACCGAAGGTTCCTCTCTCCCCGACGACAAGACCGGCCACCTCGCCGGAACCGTTTCTCTTGAGATCCAGGCCGCACAGAAAGACCTGCCAAACCTTTTCCGGGACTTCGACCTCACGCCAGGTCGACCCTCCGTCCGAGGTCCGGATCACGTGCCCGCCCGAACCTGCGGCCAGGCCGAATTCCCCGACGAAGTCGATACCAAAGAGATCCTGTTTCACAAAACCGGTGTCCCCCACGGTCCAGGACTTTCCTCGATCCTTGGAAAAAGCAAAGGTGCTGTCGATACCGGCTGCATACAGGGTGCCGGAATCGTAGACAACGGCATAGAGGACCCTCCCCATCATCGACATCTCGTCATACAGGGAGGTCTTTGTTTCCGCCCAACTCTCGCCACCGTCTTCGGTGATGAAGATCCTTCCCATGTCGCCGACGGCGCAGATGCTCCGCGTATCGATCATGGCGGCGGCAAACAGGGTGACATCGTCGAACAAATCGGCCGAGGTCTTCAGGGGCGACTGATTCCAGGTCGCACCGCCGTCGGACGTGGTCAGAACCGTCGTGTCCCTCCCCACGACGATCCCATGAAGGGGGTCCAGGAAATCAACGCCCAGGAGATACGCATCGACACCGGGGGACTGGGCCTGCCATGTCTTGCCTCCGTCCTGGGAATGAAGAAGCGCCCCCATCTGGCCGGCGATCCAACCGTTCCGATCATCCGGGAAGCAGACGGAAGACAGGGCAAACCGGGTGCCGCTTTCGATCGCCTCCCAGGTCTTTGTCCCGTCGTTCGACAGAAAGATCTTTCCTCTGTCCCCGACCATGATGTAGGCCGTGTCCGAGACGACCGCCGATGCAAACAGGCTGCCGCCGATCAGGGCAGATTCTGCCCGGATCGCGCCGGGGTGGATCGCTACGAGCAAGAAGGCTGCCAGCAGAGTCGCCGCCGGCACGAAGGAGGGGTTCCTCGAATTCATATGCGTCTCCTGGCGATGGGAGGAGAAAGGCCGACCCGCCGGGCACATGTGCTGGATAGGCGGGCAGTTCTAGTCTTATACAACAGGTCCCTCACGTATATCAACAGAGCACGCCGCTCGTTCGAAGGCAGGCTCATTTGGGGGCGAAACTGCCGTTTTGGCCTCTCCCTGTTTGACCGCAACCGAGGAGTCTCCTATCCTATGTACTTGCCTCGTCCGTCCAAGAAGTCGATGATCCGAGCGTGTTGTGTACGCAAGAAAGGAGGTTGTTCATGCATCTCGACCCGCAGAGCTTCCGGGACCTAGACCCGGGAAGCCGTGTACTCATGGGGCCCGGCCCGAGCGACGTCCCGGCACGTGTTCTCCAGGCCATGTCGGCCCCCTGCATCGGCCATCTCGATCCGTATTTTCTCGCCCTTATGGATGAAACCCAGCAGTTGCTTCGTTTTCTCTTCCAAACCGAAAACGAGCTCACCATCCCTGTGTCCGGCACGGGCAGTGCAGGGATGGAGGCCTGCTTCGTCAACCTCGTCGAACCGGGGGACGAGGTGGTTGTCTGCGTGAACGGGGTGTTCGGCACACGGATGACCGACATCGTCGGTCGCCTCGGCGCCAAGCTCACCCGTCTGGACTTCGAGTGGGGACGGGCGGTCGACCCGGAGGCGGTCCGGAGCGCGATCCAGGGGAAAGCGCCCAAGCTCGTCGCCGTCGTCCATGCGGAGACATCGACCGGGGTCTGCACGCCCCTCGAAGACCTCTCAAAGATCGCGCACGACGCAGGCGCGCTGTTCCTGGTGGATGCCGTGACCTCTTTGGCCGGCATGGAAGTGGCTGTAGACACGCGGGGCATAGACGCCGTATACAGCGGCACGCAGAAATGCCTGTCCTGCCCACCCGGGCTCTCCCCGATCTCGCTCAGTCCGGCGGCCCTGAAGGCCCTCGATTCCCGAAAGACCCCGGTGGTGAGCTGGTATCTGGACATGAGCATGGTCCGTAATTACTGGGGCGGTGACCGCAAATACCATCACACCGCACCGATCAACATGATCTACGGCCTTCGCGAAGCCCTGCGCATCGTCGCCGAGGAGGGTCTGGAGGCTCGCTTCGCCAGGCATCGCCTCAACCACCTCGCCCTGGTGGCTGGAATCGAAGCGATGGGGCTTTCCATGCTCGTTCCCGAGGCGGAACGTCTGCCCATGTTGAACACCGTACGCATTCCGGAGGGAGCGGACGACGCGAAGGTGCGTGGATCCCTTCTCCGGCAATTCGGGATCGAGATCGGAGGGGGCCTGGGCGACCTGGCCGGCAAGGTTTGGCGAGTCGGACTCATGGGACACGCCTCCTCGCCCCGCAATGTGTGCCTGTTCCTCGCTGCTTTGAAAACCGTTCTCAGGGATGGGGGCGTCAAGGTCGGCGCCGGGGCACTGGAGGCGGCCGCGCAGGCCTATTCGAGGTAGCCATGGACCCTCGCTTCATTCGAAGACTTCGGAAGATCGTCGGGAAGGAGCACGTTCGCTCCGGCCCGGCCGATCTGGAGGTCTACTCCTACGATGCCTCCCTTGCCAGGGCACGGCCGGGAGCGGTCGTCTTCCCTGCCGACACACGGGAAACCGCGAACGTGGTCCGGGCCGCCTCGGAGGCGGACATCCCCTACGTGCCGCGCGGCTTCGGCACCAACCTGTCAGGCGGAAGCGTTGCGCCCGAGAACGGGCTCATCATCTGTCTGTCACGCCTGAACCGGATCCTTTCCATCCGGACGGACCGACGCTGTGCCCAGGTGCAAGCCGGAGTGACGAACCTGGAGCTTCAGAACGCCCTCGCCCCGCTCCGGTTCTTCTACGCCCCGGACCCGGCCAGCCAGAAGGTCTCCACACTGGGCGGGAACGTAGGCGAGAACTCGGGCGGCCCTCGATGCGTGAAGCACGGCGTCACCAAGAACCACATCCTGGGCCTGGAGGTCGTCCTGCCCGACGGCGAGGCCGTGCGCATGGGCGGTCAGGTGCTCGACCCGCCGGGTTACGACCTGTGCAGCATCCTCGTGGGAAGTGAAGGCACGCTAGGGATCGTGACCGAGATCACGGTTCGGATCCTTCCGTCGGCGGAATCGGTCGTGACCCTGCTGGCCGTCTACGACCGGGTAGCGGATGCGGCACGCTCCGTCTCCGAAATCATCGCCGAGGGGATCGTGCCCGCCTCCCTGGAGATGATGGATGCCCCGGTCATGCGGGCCGTGGAGGAAAGCTACCCGTGCGGCTACCCGCTGGACGCGGCCGCCGTCCTGATCATCGAGGTGGATGGGCCGACCGTGGGGCTCAAGGGACAGGCGGAGAGAATTCGCGAGATCTGCTCCGCCCAGGGCTGCCGGCAGGTGCGGGAGGCAGGGGATTCGGGCGAGCGCGACCTGCTCTGGGCAGGCAGGCGGGGCGCTTTCGGTGCGATCGCACGGCTTGCCCCCAGCTATCTCGTGGCCGACTGCACGGTTCCGCGAACGAAGATCCCCGAAGCCCTCGAGCGGGTTCGAGCGATCGCGGAACGCCATCAGCTTTCCCACGGGAACGTGTTCCACGCCGGCGACGGGAATCTCCACCCCCTGCTCTTCTTCGACTCCCGGGATCCGGACCAGTTGCGCCGGGTGCACGAGGCAGGGATGGAGATCATGAAGGAGAGCGTTGAACTGGGCGGGACGATCACGGGTGAGCACGGCGTAGGCATCGAGAAGCTCGATGCGATGCACCTGATCTTCTCCGAGGACGACCTGGATGCCCAGCGTGCGGTGCGGCACGCCTTTGATCCGGAACAGAGGTTGAACCCCGGCAAGGCGATCCCGGCCCCTGCCCGCGCGCAGCCTGCGGAAGAGGCCCGGGGGCGTGAGATTTCCGGTGCAGAAGAACTCGCACCCGCCACGGCCGAAGAGGCGTGTGAGGTCGTCACCCAGGCCTTCCGGGAAGGCACTGCACTCCTGCCCGAAGGAAAGGGCCGCTGGCGAAGATTTGGCAACACCACCGACTGCGACTTGCTTGCCCTCCGGAGCAAGGGGCTCGCGTCGATCGTCGAGTACGATCCGCCGAACCAAACCATCACGGCGGAGGCCGGGATCTCGTTGGAGGAACTGCAGGGGGCCTTGAAGCCAAACAGGCAATGGTTGCCCATCCGACCCTTTCTCGGAAAAACCACGACCCTCGGCAGCATGCTAGCCCTCGGCGCCTGCGGGCCGGAACGATTGCGTTACGGGGCACCCCGCGATCTCCTTCTCGGGCTCCGCTTCGTCTCCGGAATGGGACGGCTCATCTCGACCGGAGGAAAGGTGGTCAAGAATGTGGCGGGCTACGACCTCGGACGTCTGCTCGCGGGTTCGGCCGGAACGCTCGGGTTTCTGACGGAGATAACGCTCCGCGTGTCAGCCCTGCCCGAGTCGTGCCGCGAAGCCCGTTCGTGTGGTTCCCTCGAGAAGATCGCTTCCGCAGCCGGGGAGCTGCTGCGCTCGAACATCGAGCCCGCCTTCGTTGTCGCAAGCCCGCTCAACGGAGCAACATCCGGAGCGGGGGCAGAAACTGAACAAGCGAGTTGGAGACTCTCGGTCGGCCTCGAGGGATTCGGCGAAACCGTAGAGGCCCAGGCGGAGCGCTGCGCAGACCTGTTCGCCAGGAACGGCCTGCGGGGGGAAGCGGCTCGAGGCTATCCGGTCGAAGACGAGCTCTTCGCTGATACCGACGAATCCCTGCATCGCGCGCCGTTCCTCCTGCGAGCCGACCTGCCCATGGACAAGGTCAAGGATTTTGTGGACATGGCGGCCGGGGCAACGCAAACGGAAGGCCTTTTCGCCGACTTCGGGTGCGGAAGGGTACGGGCGGGAATGGAGGACCTATCGGAAGAGGCCTGGGAGAGGCTGTGCGGCCACGTGGGGGACCTGGACGGCCACATTCTGCTCGAGAAGGCGCCGGATGATTTCAAGAGACGGCAGGACGTGTACGGGCCGTCTCAAAGGGCATGGAAGGTCATGCACAAGGTGAAAGAGGCACTCGACCCGAAGAACATCTTCGCACCCGGTCGTCTGCCGGGAAGGAAATGAACTGCGGTCCTTGAGGGGCCGATTTTGGACACCCTGCAATGAAGATTGCCGAACACGATCAGACGATTGCCATGTGCAATCGATGCGGCTTCTGTCAGGTCGCCTGCCCGACCTTCCGCGCCACAGGACAAGAAGCGGGTGTCGCCCGCGGGAGGGTCGCATTGCTGCGGGCCCTGAACGAGGGGCGCCTGGAATGGTCGCCCGACCTCGAGGAACCTCTGTTCGCCTGCCTGCTCTGCGGGGCGTGTACCACGAACTGCTTTCCTGCGGTCCCGACAGCGGATCTGATCGTCGATGCGCGAGAAGAATACCTCGAAAAGGTAGGACGAAAGCGTATTCACAAACTGCTCTTCGAGCATTTGCTCCCCTATCCCGAACGTCTCAGGCGAGTGGCCAGGGCGGTTGCCCTCGGGAAGAACAGCGGGCTTTCCAGCGTCGCCCGGGCCCTCGGTCTGTTGCGGATCTTCGGCCGGGACTTCCCGAAAAGCGAGAAGATCATCGGACGGATGCCGGGCTACGCGTTGCGCGAGAAATTCCCCCCCGGGGTCCTCGAAGGCAGGGGCAAGGAACTCCGTATCGGCTACTTTGTCGGCTGCGGGATGGAGATCATGAACCCGGTTGCAGCCGAGGCCTCCATCGACCTTTTGCGCGAGGCAGCCCTGGAGGTCCATGTCCTGGAGAATACGTGCTGCGGCCTGCCTGCCGGGAGTTACGGAGACCGGAAAGCGGCGAGGAGACTCGCAGCCAAGAACCTGGAAGTGGTCACTGCGCAGCCTCTCGATCTGATCGTCACGGACTGCTCGAGTTGCGCCAGCTTCCTGAAACAATATCCGGGCCTGTTTGACGAGGGGGATCCCCTGCACGAGAAATCAAAGGAGGTCGCTTCCAGAGTCAGGGACATGGTGGAGCAGGCCCTTGCCTTCCCACCCCCCAAGCTCGAGGAGACGGAGCCGATCATCGTGACCTATCACGATCCCTGCCACGCCTCGAGAGGACAGAACCTGGTCGAACAACCCAGGCAGATCCTCGAATCCCTGCCCGGGGTCGAATACCGGGAGATGCCGGAGGCGGACTGGTGCTGTGGAGGGGCCGGATCCTACGCCCTGTCCCATTTCGAGACCGCCATGAAGGTCCTCGACAGGAAGATCGACAACGTGGAGAAGACCGGGGCCAACGTACTCACCACATCCTGCCCGGCCTGCATCATCCAGCTCGCCTACGGTGTTCGAAGGCGCAACCTCCCGGTCCGGGTTTGTCACCTATCCGAACTCATCCGAGAGCGCCTCCCCCAAACCTGACCCCTGACCCCTCTATGCGCTCCCTTTGCCCTTTGGCTGTTAGCTGTTAGCCATTAGCTATTAGCTCCCTACCCCCAGCCAAGATGCCTGAGGAGGAGGGGTGGGCTAAGAGCTAACGGCCAATAGCCAAACGCTTTTTCTGCCTATCGCCTCTCAAGCTCTTGACACCCTGAACCGATATTCGTAATATTGAGTATTGAATCTATAATTAGAATGAATATTCTAC
>JAQYVQ010000120.1 GCA_030145435.1 Syntrophobacteria bacterium
GAGCTTGGCCTGTAAGCTCAGTTTCAACTCCCCCACCTCGTCCAGGAAGAGGGTGCCTCCGTCCGCCGTGTCCAGGTAGCCGCGCTTGTCCGCGTAGGCTCCGGTAAAGGCCCCTTTCTTGTGGCCGAAGAATTCGCTCTCAAGGAGGTGCTCCGGGATAGCGGCGCAGTTTACCGGTACGAACGGCTTCTGGGAGCGGGTGCTCATATCGTGGATCGCCTTTGCGACCAGTTCCTTTCCGGTACCCGAGTCTCCGTAGATGATGACGTTCGCATTCGTTGCGGCAGCGCTCAGGATGCGTTCGTAGACCTCTTGCATCGCACGGCTCTTGCCGATGATATTGCCCAGCCGGAATCGGTCTTTGATGGAAGAGCGGAGGTTGATGTTCTCCCTCCTCAAATGCTCCGCGTCCTGCTGCATCGTGATTTCTCTCAACTTCGCCTCTGTGATGTCCCGAACGGTCATGAAAACGGTGGGAAGGCTGTTCCACTGGATCAGGGCGGCTCGCCCCTCTATCCAGATCTCGCCGTCCGATTTCGTCCGCCAACGGGTTTCAAAAGGCCTCTCTGTGGAGACACCCCGTTCAAGGGCCTCCAACATGTCGTGCAAATACGTGTCCGATCCCGATGCAGCGAGGGAAACCGCGCTCTTGCCGAGGAGTTCCTTCGATTCATCGTAGCCGAGCATGGACGCCAATGCGTCGTTAACGAACACGATTCTCGACTCATGGGCAAGAACCACGCCGACGGTCATCCGCTCTGCGAGCATGCGGTAGAAGGCCTCGCTTTCGCGCAAGGCGCCCGTTGCATGTTTGAGTGCACTCAAGTCCGTGCCGATCCCGAGAACGTACGAACTGTCCCGCATCCTGGCGCTCGTTCCGGAGAAGAAATAAGGGATTCGCTCCCCGTCCTTGGTTGCCACATCCGCCTCGACAGTTGCCGCACCGGTTGCCAGGGCCTTTCGTATCGCTCCCAGAATCCTCTGTGCGTCTTCTCCCACGAACATGTCCATGACCGTCTTTGTAAATACTTCTTCCGACGAATACCCGGTAACCTCTTCCAGGTTCTTGTTCCAGTTCTGGAATTTCAGGTCGTCCTCGATCACATAGAAGACTCCCGGCAGGCTCCGGATCAGCATCTCGAAGAACTGACTCTTCCTTTCGAAAGACATCACCGAACGCTCGAGTTCGGCAATCCTCTTCTCCGATCCCTTTGCCGGTGGCTTAACGGTCCGATTTTCGCCCATGCACGCCCTCCATGGGTGGAATATAGCATGAAACCCGTGTCCGGAAAACCGGCCCCAGAAGGGGCCGTCTGGAAATCGGGCACGGGCACTGGCCTTCGGCCTAGGCACGGGCACGAATTCTTGCTGGAAACGGCAGAGCCCTGTATTCTCACCGGCATGGCCGGTGGTTTAGTCTTTTCAATTAGCAGGCAGGGAGGTCGTGGAGTTACTCAGACGCGGCCCTGCCGGATCGGGAAGAGAATCCGCTGCCGGAGCAGGCGTTCCAGGACGAGGGGCAGGGTGCGTATGGTCTTCATGAAGTAGAGGCGGTCAAAGGCGAAGCATTCGCGCAGGAAATCCTTTGTCTGCTGACTGCATCCGCAACCGATTGTGAATAGCTCGATCGCGTTTCGTTCACAGAACTCGACCGCCTCGCTGAGGCGCACCCCGCAGTTGGAGGCACCGTCGGTGATGTGGATGATGAGGCTCCGGTGGCGCCTTTCCCGAAGGGTAACCGCTGCGGCCATGATGGCCTGGCCCGAGGGGGTTCGTCCGGAGGGCACGACCGTGTAGAGATCCCCTCCATGGTAGAGTTGGGTGAGGGTGCAGCGGTTCCTCTCCTCGTGGTAGGCGTAGATGTCGACCCGGTTTCTCGACCCTTTGGAAGCCTCCGCGAGGGAGGCAAAGGCCTTTTCCGCGACGGGCCAGGGCTTCTGACGTGCCCCTTTCCCGGCCATGGAGGCCGAGCCGTCCGCCACAAGGCAGATCTGCCAGGAGTGCTCAGAGGTTGGGGGTTCCCTGGTCTTGAATACCTTTCCGTCGATCGGCACGCGATGGAGTCGACGGGCGTCGAGGTTACCCTCGATCAATCCCCTTCTCACGCGCCTCCTTCGCACCCTTCTGACGAGGGACTCCTGTTCGCTGAAGATCCTCTTGAGCTGCCTGACGAGCAAAGGGTCCGGCTGCATGGCCATCCTGGCGGTTCCCTGCCTGACGCGGGTTCTCATCGACCCGGCCTCAGGGTCTTCCACCGCAACGAGGATGGTCCGGGTCAGGTCGGTCTCTTGATCTTCGACGAGCTTCATGACCTCCTCGGCGAGGTCCGGCTCCAGGCCTTGAGTCTCCTCCCTTTCGTCTCCTTCGTTCTCTCTTTCTGCCTCGTCCGTGTTTTCCGGCTCTGGCAACCGCCCCTCCGGCGCGGCTTCGTCGAACATATTGATCGCGTCGGGGGAGGAGGCAAAGTCCTCCCATTGGGAGAGGATCTCCTGCAAGGACGTCCAGGTTTTCAGGTAGAGATCGACTCTCCTCTCCCTTCTCTCGGCCGGGGAAGAGAGAGAAACAACCTCCCGGATGACTCGGGTGCATTCCCGAAGTCGATCGAGGGGGTCGTTGTAGTAGTGGTGAAGGGGTTCGGGCAATGGGCCGCGGGTCTCTCTCGTTCTCCAGGCAAGGGCCAGGCTTTCGGCACTTGGGGGCAATGTCGGGTCCCTGGTCTCTTTCATCCTGTCGTTCTTCCAGAAGCTCGAAAGATACAGGGACCAGACCCTGGGCCTTGTCAGTTCGTCAATGTAGATGTCTTCTGCTGCCTGGACAAAGGCTTCGAGAAAGGGAGCGAAGTTCTCGGGCAGGTCCGATACCCCCTGCTGCACCTTGCCGACAACCCATTCCCTCCACTCGAGGGAGGAAAGGCCTTCGTGCACCACCTGGCCGACGAGGATGTCAAAGGTTTTGGACGGGATGGGGTAGGCTCGGTCGACCACGTCCGGGTCCAGAGTGATCGAGTTGGTGTCCGTTGCCTGCATGCCTTTCCAAAAGACAGGCTTGACGTTTTTTCCAAGGTGGGCTGCCACCTTGCGCAAGGCCCTCAGGCTCAGGCCGAGTTCGGTGGGCGGGTGCTGTGAGACGTTTCTTCGCCAGTATCGGGAGTACGTGACCATGCCAGATTCTCAGCCGGACGCGCCGTAGGGCAAGTACAGAATGTAGCGGTCCGCCGTTGTCTCGGTTTCACCTGTCTCCACCTGGACGGCCAGGAGCAGGGATTCCAGGGTGTCCTTGGAGATCTGAAGGCTGTAGACGAGCGCCTCCCTCAACGATGCGCCAAGGGCGACGAGTTCGGCGATCATCAGGCTGTGCCGAATGGACACGCCTATGCCGAGCTGTTCGTTGTTTCGTATGCCGTTCACAATCCTCAAGACGTCATCCGTTTGGGATGGGTCCAGACCGGTCTTCCTGACCAGGACCTCCTTTTCCACATCGTGGGGTAAATACTCCAGATGGATCCGGTAGAATCGGTCCTTCAGGGCTGCATCGAGCGCCTCCGTTCCAGTAAACTCATCCCCCTCATTCATGGTTGCGAAAAACATGACCTGCGGGGCGACCTCTACAAAGCCGAGTTCGTCAATCCAGATGCTCCGGTCTTCCGACAGCACGGAGAAGAGTTCGTTCAGGGCATGAGGGGTTTCCGATCGGTTGATCTCCTCCAGGTGCACCACACATCCCGGCGTCTGGATCGCCTTCGGGAAGAGGAACTCCTGATAATAGGTCTCACCACCTTTGAGCCGCTGCTGACCGAAAAGCTGGCCGGACTCGAGCAGGAGCCCGACCTGAAAAGTCGCCATGGGTCTCTGGTAGATGTGGGCGAATTGCCGGACGAGGGTTGATTTTCCGCACCCCTGAGTTCCGGTGGTCAGGATGTTTACCGGATGCCTCTCCGACATCTTTTGAAATCTTTCGAGGTTTGCCCTGTCCTCGTCCAGGATGAAAAAGTTCGGGTCCAGAGGGGGAATTCTCAGTTGTTTGGCGTCTGCCGTCATCTCACTCCCTTTCCGGGCTTCCGTCCGCGAGCTAGAGTCTACTTCATAGAGGCATATTGCCGTGCCTTTTGGGCGGCCTCTGGACCTTTTTTCGCTCGAGCACCTTGAAGGCACGGACCAGATATCGCCTCGTCTCGGCTGGGGTCACCACATCTTCCACATTCAGGTTCGCGTTGACCTCGTAGATCGGGTTGGCATAGGTTTCTTTGTATTCCCTGAGCTTTTCCTCGAGATACTCCTTCGTGGCACCCTCGTCCCGGCTGTGAATGAGCATCACGGCCTGCTCCGCACCCAGGATTCCTGTCTCCATGATCGGCCAGTAGAGCACCCGATCGGACCCAAGCCCGGGAAGGACGCCCATTCCGAGATTTCCTCCTCCGTAAGCCTTCCGTAGGACGACGACGATGCGTGGCACGGTCGCCTCACACAGTGCATAGAGCACTTTTGCCCCGTGTCGGATGATCCCCGTGTGTTCCTGGTTCGACCCGGGCATATAGGCCGGGGTGTCGACGAGAAGGATGAGCGGAATGTTGTAACAGTCGCAGAAGCGGATGAACCTTGCCTGCTTGTCCGAGCTGTCCACGGTCAGGCATCCGGCCCTTACCATGGGCTGGTTGGCCACGACGCCCACGGTCTTGCCGTCCAACCGGCCGAAACCGACTATGACCTCGCCGGCAAACTCCTTCTTCACCTCGAGGAAGTCACCGTTGTCGACGAGGGCGTTGATCACCTGGTGCACGTCAAAGGGTTTGTTCGGAGCGGTGGGCACGATGTGGTTAAGCTCGTCACTGGACCTGTTCGGGTCGTCCCCTGTGGTGTAGATGGGCGGCTTTTCATCACAGTTCAGGGGAAGGAAGCTGAGCATGCGGCGGATGTCGTTCAACAGCTCCTTCTCGTCCTTGCACCGGAAGTCACAGACCCCGCTCTTTTCTGCGTGGACCTTGGCCCCCCCGAGGGCCTCCATGCTGATCTCTTCGCCGGTCACCATCTTGACCACCCGGGGGCCCGTGATGCACATGTGGCTCGTGTTATCGACCATATAGATGAAATCGGTCAGGGCGGGTGAATAGACCGAAATACCGCTGCAGGTCCCCATGATGCCCGAGACCTGGGGGACGACTCCGGAGGCGAGGGTGTTTGGGAAGAAGACGGAACCCCCGTGCTTTTCGTTGATGAACGAGAAATGGGTGCGCTTCTTGACGCTATACCAGTCCAGGTCTCGAGAAGTTGGAAGCCTTGCGCCGGGGCCTTCGTGCAGGCCGATCAGGGGGACCCGCATTTCCAGGGCACGTTCGATGGTTCGGTACATCTTGTACCCGTGTTCGATGCCGATCGATCCTCCAAGAACGGTCCGGTCCTGGGAATAGACGAACACGGGGCGGCCATCGATTTCACCATTTCCGCAGACGATTCCATCGCCGGGCACGTTCAAGGCGTGACCCGCGAGCATGTTCATCTCCATCAGGCTGTCCGGGTCGAGGAGCGTCTCCACGCGCTCACGGGCCGTGAGCTTTCCCTCTGCGTGGTGCTTGGCGACCTTCTCCCGGCCGCCGGCCTGGCGTACCTTTTCCCGCGCTTCCTCGAGTTCCTTCAGCCTTTTTTCCAAAAACGGGTCCATGTCTCTCCTCCCCCCCGCTCTGTAACTTCCTTCGCTCCCGGTTCCATCGTCGCATGATCTGCCGTCCCAGTGACGGCCGTCTACAGTTTTCCACTCGACCCCGAGGTCAAAGGACAAAGGTCAAAGGTGAAAGGGATGGATCAAATATTGAAGAGTGAATCAACGGATGCCTTCATCAGGACTTCAACCACCCCTTTGACCTTCGACCTTTGACCTTTGACCTTTGGTCTGCAGTTCTGCCGCTTTCTCGGCTTCTTCTATCGACGCATACCCGTGGCTCTTGACCATGTTTTCGTAGATCGCCTGCGTCAAGTTTCGATCGTTGGCCAGGCTCTCCGTCACGTCTCTGTAAAGATGAGCCAGCGTGTCGGCCGAATAGGTTTCCAGTTCGCCTCGAAGGTAGTTCACGAAGGAGGTTGTCTGGAGAGCCTCTTCCCCTTCCTCCAAGGGACGTCCCCGCTTCATCAGATAGGGGTATTTGGCCATCATCTCTTTCTGCCATGCGAGCTGGATGGCAACGATCTGGTCGAGCAGGTTGTCCACCAGGATGTCGTCGTGGAGCTTCGGGATCAGGTCTTCCATACGAGCGTACTTCAGGGTCATCAGATTCTGGCCTTGCTCAACCGCCTTTTCCAGATCCTCCCGGTACGAGGCCAGGGTCTGCTCAGACCAGACGGAAAATTGCGCCGCCCGGGTCATGCGGAACCCTTCCGGGTCCTGCTGGCAGGAAACCGGCTCCTGGGCACGGACGGAGAGAAACATCTGGAGCTCTTTCTCGAGGATCTCTTGAATCAGTTCGTCTCTTACTCCCATAGGTCGTTCCTCATTCAGAATGCGTTTTTGTCTGTCGGTACCAACCATACGTCTTCTGCATGCCGGCTGTGAATGAAGTGTATTGAAAACCAAGGGTCTGGCGAACCAGATCCCCGGAATAGATGAGATGGCTGTCCAGAGGGAAGGGGAGGGGAATCCTCTTCGCATCGATCTCCGAGACAGGCATTGCACGGGTCGGAATCGTTCGTTCCGTGATCGCTTCTAGGACCTCGACGAGCCTTTCGTATGAAATCAACTCTTCTGCAGACAGGTTGAAGGCCTTCCCAAAGGTTTCCGGATTGCCCATGCACCGTACGATGATTTCAGACACGTCCCAGACCGAAACAAACTGGAAGAGGGCGAGTTCATTGTCCGGAAGGATGACGATCTGGTTCTGATCGATCAGGTCGAAGAAGTATCCTTCCCTGGGTGCATAGTTGTACTGCCCGTAGATGATCGAGGGGCGAAGGCACGTGCAGGGGAATCCGAGCTGCCGGGCGTGTGTGGAGACGGTCTGCTCGGCGAGCCATTTCTGAAACCCGTAACCGGCTGCAGGCCCCAATTCCGGTTGGGGCCCCGCAAGCTTGAGGCCGTTCTCCCGGATCGGTAGCGATCGTGTGGGGGCATACACGGAAGTGGTGCTGATAAAGATGTACTGTCCCACCGACCCACGGGGCAAGGCGAGAACCACGTTTCGAACATCCTTGGGCGTGTATCCGCAGAAGTCCACGACCGCGTCCCAGGATAACGAGGGGAGGGCTTCGCGCAGGTGGGCTGTATTGTTCCTGTCGCAGACGATTTCCTCCACGCCTTCCAGACCCAGGGGGCGGTTTCCTCGATTCGCAACGACGACCCGGTAATCAGGATTCGGGGCGAGCGCCTCGACGAAGACCTTTCCCACGAAGTAGCTGCCACCGATGACGAGTACGTTTTTCATGGGACCGTACGCCTTAGCCTACCCATACGTTACGCCCCCGCAATGAGGCATCCTGGATCGTCGCCTGGATGACGGGCCCGTGGTCCGGGAGAAATGTGCTGTCGTGTGTGGAGAGCATCTGTCGGCCGAATTCCTGGATCAGGGCTGCGCAGATTTCCTCGATCCGCTCTTCCTTCCTCGCAAAGTCCGATTCCGTAATGAGATCGCTGATCCTGTCACGGATCCATGCTCCAAGGAGGGGAAGGTCCCCCACGGCCCGATGCATCCACTTGTAGAAAGAGGTGTATCTTCGATTGAGGAGAAACACGACGGATATCACGTCCGCACAGAACTTGGTCTCCGCGTACTGGGCGGCGAAGAGTTCCCCCCTCTGCACACACCGGGGAAAGTTGTACTGGCCCGCCTGTCCGATGGTCATGCTGCGAGCGGCTATCTTCTTGCGCCTCACATCTTCCGGATAGAAGGCCAGGAGGGCCACTCTCCACTCGGTAAACTCCCCCAGGGGATCCCGGAAGACCTTGCCGTTCGTGCAGGCCGCCAGCGAGTTCTCCGGCAAGATCAGCCACGTGTCGAGGTCCGCTGGAATCCGGTCCAGGCCGAGGAAGCGTTGGTAGAAACGGGCAACCTCGAAGACGCCGACCCTCCCATCGCCCCATTCGCTGGTCCGCCTCGGTCCGCACCCTTCAAAGGTTTTGGGAAGTCCGTCCAGGGCCGCCTGGAGCCTATCCGCGATTTCTTCATAATCCGGCTTGGACAGCCAAAGGCAGAACCCGGGTCCCCAGTCATGATCCCGGGAAACGGAATCGTCAAAACCGGAACACTCGGACCCGTCGCCTACGAGTCCGGCCGCCAGGCGATCCATGTAGGGGCCAAACTCCTGCTGGAGCATCGGGAAGCCGATTTCCTCGAAATAGCGTTCCGCCAGGTCCAAACCCTTCATCTACGTGTTCCCGGAAGACGTTAGAAGCTGGATGTTCTGCTCCGCCAGAGAGGCCTTCCGCTCCTGGCCGAGCGAATCGTACAGGGCCTTTGCCTTTCGAAACCACTCCAGGGCGCTCTCCCGTTCCCGTTTCATGGCGTGGATGTATCCGATGTTGCTGTACTGGTCCGCCATGCCGCTCGATTCGTCTTGTTCTTCAAAGATGGCGAGTGCCTTCGAATAGCTCTCGAGGGCAGCCTGGTGATCCTCCTTGTCCCGGTACACGGAACCCACATTTCCCAACTGCCATGCCAGCCCCGTGGGATCCCCGAGGGACTCACACAAGCGGCCGGCCTCCTGAAATCGTTCGAGGGCCTCGTCACGTCTGTCCAAACCCACCAGGACGTGTCCCAGGTTGTTCAGGAAGACAGCCTGTCTCTTCTGATCGGGGGCCTCCCTGAGCAGGTCCAGGCCCGTGGAGAAGGCGTCGCAGGCACCCTGGAGATCCCTTTTTTCGATGCAAAGCCTGGCTGCATCGTTACAGGCATCGATCTCTTCGATTCGGTTCGGCCCCGCCATTGGATTTCATTTCCCCTTGAATACAGGCTCGCGCTTCTCGAGGAAGGAGGAAAAACCCTCCATGAAGTCCTCGCTCTGTTTGCACACCTCGAGGACGTAGGACTCGTAGTCGAGTGCCTGGGGGAGGTCCCACTTGTTGAAATTCTGCAGGCCCCGTTTCGCAAAGGCGACCGGTATGGGCGCATTCTTGGCGATTCTCTCCGCAAAGTCGCGTGTTACCTGGGCGAGTTCTTCATGCGGCACGAGCTTGTTCACCATCCCGATCTTCAGCGCCTCTTCCGCACCGACGACCTCCCCGGAGAAGATCAGCTCGGCCGCCTTTGCATATCCCACGAGGCGTGGCAGAAAGTAGATGCCGCCCCAGTCAGGGTGAACGCCTCGTCGCACGAAGACCTGACCGAAGCGTGCCTTCTCGCTTGCAATTCGGATGTCGCAGGCCAGGGCAAGGTTGCAGCCTCCACCTGCAGCAACGCCGTTCACAGAGGCAATCACCGGCTTTTCCATTGAGTTGATGGTAAGAGCCGCCTTGCACATGGCGTGACGTTCGCTGGACACCGTTGTTTCGAGGGCCTTGGTCGTCCCGGAGACGAATTCGTTCACGTCGCCTCCCACACAGAACGCCTTGCCGGCGCCCGTGATGACCACGACCCTTACCTCCCGGTCCCCCGCGACGTCATCGATGACCTCGACGATCTCCTGCCGCATGCGTCCGGCAAAGGCATTGTACTTTTCCGGGCGATTCAGCGTAACCGTGGCCACTCCGTCCTTCTTTTCGAGCAAAATGTATTCCCAGCTCATCCTTCCCCTCCTCCGAAGAAGTTCCCCAATCGCTTGGACAGCTCTTCTGCTTCTCCGACCAGCTCGAAGAAAACCTCACTCAGGCTTTCGATCCTCTTCACGACCCCGACGCTCTGTCCGCACGGCATGGTCGCGTTTTCCCTGTTTCCGCCCTCTGTTACATACGTGGAGTCGCCCGATTTGCCCAGGAACTCGTCCGCCTCGGCCTCTCCCATTTTCTCCAACTGTTCGGTCATCTTGTTTCTCAGGACCCGTATGGGCATCTCCTTCTTACCGAGGATGAAGGTCTCATCGCTGGAAGCGGAACAGACCCTTTCCTTGAAGAAGGTCGGCACCGCGCATTCCTGGGTAGCGAGAAAACGGGTGCCCATCTCGACGCCTTCTGCACCGAGCGCAAAGGCCGCCACCAGTCCTCGGGCATCCCCGATGCCACCTGCCGCGACCACGGGGATGTCCAGGGCATCCACGATCTGTGGGACCATACACAAGGTGGAGACGTCATTCCGGCCTATATGGCCCCCTGCCTCGAAGCCCGTAACAACGACCGCGTCGACGCCGGCGGCCTGGGCCTTCCTTGCCATGCTCTCATTGGAAACCTTGTGAACGACGCGCAGACCTGCCTCCCGGACGCGCTCCATCATCTTTGCCGGGTTCCCTGCAGAGGTGGTGATGGTTTTCACGCCCATTTCTATCGAGATTTCCAGAGCGTCGAATGCATTCGGCCTGTAGATCGGTATGTTCACGCCAACCGGTCGATCCGTAAGCTCCCGGGCACGTTTCAACTCGGCCCGGAGCTTGTCGTTGGAGAGCCCGGAGGCTGCAATCTGCCCGAAGCCGCCGCAGTTCGATACGGCCGCAGCCATCTCGCCGAGGGTAATCATGCGCATGGCGCCCTGAATGATCGGATAGGAAGAACCAAGGATCTTCGTGATCCGGTTGTGCCGGCTCCCGCCAGGACCATGGGTTGAAAAGGCGCCCTTAGCTTGAAGGTCTGTTTGTCCGCTCATATTGCCTCCCGTGTTGCTTCTTTCTGAGTGGACTTGTCGGTCCTTTGCGCGAGGTATTTCTCCTTGAGCTCGGACTTCTTGATCTTCATCGTTGTGGTGAGGGGCAGGTCGTCCAGGAACCGGAGCTGCCTCGGATGCTTGAACCGGGCCAGCTTGCCTTCCAGGTACTCGTTGATCTCCTCCAGGGTAAGGGTCTCTCCCTCGACGGCCACGACGAACACCAGCCCGGTCTCCCCCCATTTTTCGTCCGGAACCCCGATGATCGCTACGTTGGAGATCTTCGGGTGGCCGGCCAGAATCTTTTCCGCCTCTGCGGGATAGACATTCTCTCCCCCGGTGCGATACATGTCCTTCGCCCGGTCCACGATGTAGAAATAGCCCTCCTCATCCATGTATCCAAGGTCCCCGGTGTGGAGATTCCCGTCCACGATCGTTTCCGCTGTTTTCTCGGGGAGGTTCCAGTACCCACTCATGACCGTTGGGCCCTTGGCCATGATTTCTCCGATGTCCCCCGGAGGGGCTTTCTCGCCGTCCGGGCCTGCGATCCAGACGTCCGTAAAGAACCCCGGCTTGCCGATAGAGCCCACCTTGCGCTCCACGTCCTCCGCCGGCATCATCATCATCAGCGAGTTCTCTGTCTGCCCCAGGCCCTGCCGCATTTGAAGGCCCCGCTTTCCCAGTTCCTCGAACAGGCTCGGAGGGGTCCTCTCCCCGCCGCCGAAGACGCAACGAACACTGCTCGTATCGATCTCGTCCAACTTGCCCGTCTCGAGGATCATCCGCCACATTGTCGTCAGGGCCAGGACGACCGTGCCCCGGTACCGCTCGATGTCCTGCGCAAACTCGGCCGGGTCGAATCCACGGCGCATGACCATCGTCATTCCGGCGCACAAGGTCGGTGTGGCTACGATGAAGAGCCCCCCGGAGTGGAACAGGGGCATCTGGGCCACGAAGACATCGTCCGGCCGGGCCTCTGTGTAGAACGCCACCTGAAAGTTCTTGAAATAGGTCTGCTTGTGGGTGAGCACGGCCCCCTTCGGGTTGCCCGTCACCCCTGAGGTGTACACAATGGCCAGGGGATCGTCGAATTCCACCGGCCTCTCAGGGATCGGTTCGCCGCTGGGCTGATCGTTCCGCAATGCATGATAGTCTGCGGCCCAGGGTGGACACTCCGTCCCTTCGGACCCGTCCGCAGAAGGGGCGCCGCCCCTCATGAAAATGAACTTGTCCGCCTCGACCTTGAGCCGGCTGCGAATCTCATCGATGTTGTCCACAAAGGCGTCATGGAACACCACCATCCGGGCGGAGGAGTCATTCAGTTGATACTCCAGCTCCCGGCCCACGAGCCGAAAGTTCAGCGGCACGAGAGTCGCTCCCAGCTTGGCGCAGGCAAAATAGACCTCCAGGAACTCTACGCAGTTCAACAGCACGACCGATACACGATCGCCGTTGCGTATGCCCCGCTTGCGCAACAAATGAGCCGCACGGTTCGCCCCTTCATTCAGTGCCCCGTACGTGACCGGTTCGTCCTCGAAAATGATTGCGGCCTTGTCGGGCGACATCTCCGCCCGCTTCCGCACGATGTAGCCCACATCCCACTTTAGCGACATTCTCCCAGACTCCTTTCATCCATCCCTGTCGTCTTGCTCGGCGATAGCCGGCGTGAACAGCGTCTGGACCTCCACAATATGGACTTCATACTCGAGTTGCTTGCCCGCCCAGGGGTGGTTCCGATCGAGGTACACCCAGTCTCCGAGATACCCCATGATCGTGAAGAGCTCGCTTTCCCCGTCCGCGTTCAGTCGCCTGTACCGGGTCCCCACGACGCAGTCCTCGGAGGGCAGCTGGCTCAAGGGGATTCGGATCACGAGATCCTTGTTGCGCTCCCCGTAACCCCGGTCCGCGGGAACGACGATTGTCTTCGACTGGGCTGCCTCGAGACCCGCGATGCCTTCCTCGAGGCCAGGCGGAAGATCGCCCTCCCCGAAAACGAACTTGAAAGGCGTTTTCGCATACATGTCATCCAGGACGTCCTGCTCTTCGTCCCGGACGATAAAATTCAACGTGACGACCGTATTCTCCCCGACCACCCGTCCTTCGCCGGTCCCCTCTGGGAGCGGTGGTTTCGTCTTCGGTGTTTTCGCTGTCTCGTTCGTCATGTGCTTCCTTTAGCTCTGGATGTCAGGTGGCAAAATGACCCTCTCCTCGCTTAGGCCGTGGCGGGCCGTCCCTTCTCCATAAAGATGCGGTTTGTTTCCGTAGAGAAACGTGTGTCTGAGAAGCCTCTCGATGGCCCGAGGCAGCTGCCCGTAGTGGTCCACGAATTGTATGGATCTGCCGTACTGACGGACCATGGCGTGACGGTCCTTGTAAGCGCATCCCAGGGTAACGAGATGAATCTTCTGCTTTCGGCAGTACTCGATTCCATAGCGCACATCACATCCAAGGTTGGACTCCCCATCGGTTACGTGAATCAGGAGGTTCCTCTTGCGCCCCTTGGGCATGAAGTAGGCGACGGCGATGATGGCCTGTCCCGACGCCGTCTGGCCGCTGGGTGGAACGGAAAGGAGCTGCCTGTCCCGGATCAACCGGGAGATCATGCAAACCCCGTCCACCTCGAAGTATGCGTAGGCCTGGAAGTGGTTTCGGGATCCGATGAGGGCCTTGTGGAGATTTCCAACCGTGTTCTCCACCATTCGCCACTTGTTGCCCCGCATGGAACCGCTCGCATCCATCAGCAACGTGACATTCCAGTCCAGTTCCGGGAGCTTCTCCTTCTGGTGGAAGCAGCGGCCGGAAACCGGGGCCCTGTAGAGGCGCCTTCGATCCACCTTCCCGCTCAGGAGGCCGCGATTCACGACGGTCTTCCGAGTCGCGTAGTTGAGGAAGAGCGACTTCAGTCTTGCGACCAGGTGAGGGTCGACCACAGGACGTGACGGGATGCTGAAATCCCAGCGGGAGGTGGGCACAACATCGTCGTTGTCATGGCCGACCACGGACTGGATGATAGGCGTTATGTCCGGGGAGTCGAGCGCCAGTTGCAGTTCGATCTGGTGCATCACATAGGCAGAAAGGGGCCTCTTCACCGTTGTTGTTTTCCTGGTTTGGGCATCGGGCGCCTTCTTCTCAGCAAGAGAGGGATACCACTTGAGGGTCTTGTCGATCGTCGCCAAGGAAGATACGGAGTCCTTGATCGCCTCCCAGGTGTCGAGGTAGACCTCCGCCCGCTTCTTGCATCGTTCCGTTACCCCCTTCTCCATGTCTCCGATCTCTCGCAACCGGCCCGTCAGGGCCTCCAGCGCATGAAGCGAGTTCTCGTAGGCCGGGACCGGTTCGTGGTCTCCGTTGCCTCCCCAGGCAGCGGTCCACCACAGGTAAACCAGTGCATCCAGGGAAAGAGATGACGGGTTGAACCCTGCCCTGGTTTCCGCAAAGGCCTCTTTTCGTACCGTGGGCGTGTAGAGCCCGAAAACAGTTTTGTCCGCCACCAGATCGACGTAGATGTCTTCCGCTACGCTGACGATCTTCTGGAGCCGTACGTTGGCCAATCCTCCGAGTGTACGGATCGTCGGCTCAAGAAGCTTCCAAACGTGGTCGCTCCACTCCGTTCGATGGAGGGCTTCGTGGGTGACCAGGCCTACCAGATGGTCTATCTTCTCGGACGGGATCGGGTACTGGCCCATGAGCATCGCGGGCTCGATAATGATGGCCGTGCCTCCTCCCCGTGACATGCCCGTGTACTCGATTCTTCCTACGTTCGGCCCCAGGTGCCCAGCCACCTTCCGCATGGCCCGTAAAACGTTGGCCAGCTCGACGGATTCGAAGCCCGATCGATTCAGTCTCCAGTAATCCGAGATTCCGTACTCCTGTCCGTCATTCGATTTCATAGGCTCCCTATCCCTCATGCTTCAGTGTGCCGAGCATGTCCTCGGCCACGGAGTACGGATCCCGTTCTCCGTCGATGATCCGGTTCACTGCAGCCTGGAGTGCTCCGTTTCCTGCCCACTGAGAACGGATATGATGGAAGAGTTCTTGTTCCATCAGGGTCAGTACTTCTTCCATGATTCGTGTTGCATCGTCGCGGGACGGTCTCTCCTTGTCTTCCTTGAGCTGGACGAGCATGCTTACGAGAGACTCGATTCCTTCCCCGGTGACGGCCGAGGTCTTCAGCACGGGAGGCGCAGCTTCCTCCCCTTCCTGGGAAAGTTCGAGCATGGCCTGAATGTCGGACACCACTTCGTCCGCACCATCCCGGTCCGCCTTGTTCACCACGAAGAGGTCCGCGATTTCCATGATGCCCGCCTTGAGGGTCTGGATCCCGTCTCCCAGCCCCGGCACGGAGACCACCAGGACGACATCGGCCGCCCTGACCACCTCGATCTCATCCTGTCCCACGCCTACCGTTTCGATCAGCACGATGTCCTTGCCGAAGGCGTCCATGATGCGGATTACGTCCCGGGCCCCCTGACAAAGCCCGCCCAGCGTGCCGCGGGTCGCCATGGAGCGGATAAAGATCCCTTCGATTGTGGCGATGTCCTGCATCCGAAGACGATCGCCGAGCAGGGCCCCGCCCGAAAAGGGGCTCGAGGGGTCGACGGCGATGATTCCCACCTGGTAGCCTCTTGTCACGAGGCCGTGCGCAATCTTGTTGGTCAAGGTACTCTTTCCAGCCCCAGGAGCACCGGTGATTCCAAATACAAGGGTCGCCCCGGTATCGGGGTAGATCACCTTCATCGCATCTTTCCAGCCCGAATCCCTGTTCTCGATTCGAGTGATCATCTTTGCAAGGGCCCTCACGTTGCCTTTCTTGACACCCGCTACGAGATCTTCCCAGGGTACGGCCATTTCTTTGTATGCCCTCAGAGTGTGTCTATGAACGGCTCTCTGCCACGTTCCGCCTGTCCTCTCGCGATTAACCTCAGCCACGAGACTGAAGGTCAGGACCTTCGCGCGCATATCCAGCCCAAAGTCATGGCGAAAAAAGGCAAAAAGGGTGCCAGGACGAGAGAAATATATCTAAGCATTGGTTTTTGTTAATGAAAAGCAGAAAGGAAGGAGATGATCTTCAGGGAAAGTTATAACGCTGGTGGGACACTTATGCCACAATATCAGCCTAGCAAGGAACGTAAACGCCTGTATTCATGGTGTGACAGTGACAAGGGACAGGGATGGCTCTGTGGAGCCTATTATGGGTCATCTGTGACACGTAATTGTGGGGAGGGCTCAGGGCTAGGACAGGTCGAGCCTCTTCATCTTCCGGAAGAGGGTTTTTCGCGAGATACCGAGCGCCTTTGCCGCCATCCCTTTCCTCCCGTTGCAGAGCTCGAGGGCCTTCCTGATGGAAGTCCTCTCTGCCTCCTCAACGTTCTGGGTGAGTCGCACAGCCCTGTCCGTTTCGATGATGGTCGAGGACTCCACCGCTTCCCAGTCATTGCGTGCGGAAGGCGAAGAGGGAATGAATTCGAGACGGTTCACCGCGATGTACCGGTGTATCGCATTCTGCAATTCCCTCACATTGCCGGGCCAGTCGTAACTCATGAGAGCCTCCAGGACCTGCCCCGGCACGGGGGGGGGGTCGCCGTTCTCTGAATAGAGCTTGAGAAAGTGCTCCATAAGGAGCGGTATGTCTTCCTTGCGGTCTCGCAAGGGGGGAACGTTTATCGGAATGACGTGAATCCTGTAAAAGAAGTCCTCCCGTATGCCCCTTTTTCTGACCTGTTCCAAGAGGTTCCGATTCGTGGCGGCGATGATTCGAAA
The DNA here is from genome assembly GCA_030145435.1 of Syntrophobacteria bacterium. GTDB lineage: Bacteria > Desulfobacterota > DSWW01 > DSWW01 > DSWW01 > S015-6. The sequence continues at coordinate 16,466 of JAQYVQ010000120.1, forward strand.
ATCGGAGAGCTTGTTCACGCTGCTCCCTACTGGGGAATAGCCTCCCCCCTCGATGGCACGCAACATCTTTGCCTGAAGGCTGAGGCTCAGCTCTCCCACCTCGTCAAGGAACAACGTGCCCCCATCCGCCACGTCGAGATATCCCTGTTTGTCGGCATGTGCGCCTGTAAAGGCCCCTTTCTTGTGCCCGAAGAACTCGCTTTCCAGGAGATTCTCGGGGATTGCCGCGCAGTTCACAGGCACGAACCCTTTTTCCGATCGGCTGCTCATCTCGTGGATAGCTTTTGCGACCAACTCCTTGCCCGTTCCGGAATCGCCGTAAACGATCACATTGGCATTCGTGGCGGCGGCATTCAAGATGAGCTCGTAAACCTCCTGCATGGCCGGGCTCTTGCCGATGAGGCTCCCCAGGCGATACCGGTCCTTGATCGAGGAACGCAAGCTGATGTTCTCTCTTCGGAGATGCTCTGCCTCTTCGAGCATCGACAGCTCTCTCTCTCTGCTCTCCGTGATGTCTCTGGCGGTCATGAACACGGTGGGGAGGCCCTTCCACTGGATCAGGCTTGCTCTGCCTTGAATCCAGATCTCTCGTCCCACCTTTGTGCGGCAGCGGCTCTCGAATGACCTCTGTTTGGAAAATCTCTTCTCCAGAACATCGAACATCTCCCGGAAATACATCTCGAATTCCCTGGAAACGAGTTCCCCTATATCCTTGCCGAACAGCTCTCCTGCGTCGCGGTAGCCGAACATCGACAAGAGGGCGTCATTCGCGAAGAGGATCTTTGAGCTTTGGCAAAGCATGGCCCCCACCGTCATCCGTTCCGCCAGGCCACGGTAGAAGGTCTCGCTCTCGCGCAACGCATCCTGCGTCTGCTTGAGTTCGGTGAGGTCGATTCCCATGCCCAACACGTACGATGCGTTTTCTATCGTCGTGCTCACGGCGGAGAACAAGTAGGGATTCTTCTTCCCTTCCTTGCTCGTCATCTCCGCCTCCACCGTGACTTCCCCTTTTAAAAAAGCGGCTTGTACGGCCTTCTTGATGCGCTTCAGGTCCGCTCCGGAAAACAGATCGTTGACCTTCATGTGCAACAATTCGTCCCGGCAATACCCGCTCACCTTTTCCATGTTTTCGTTGCAGTTGAGGAATTGCTGATCCTGGTCAAAGGCATAGAAGACGCCCGGCAGGCTGCGGATCAACATCTCGAAAAACCGACCCCTTTTTTCGAGATCCAGGACGGTCTTCTGAAGCTCCAGAATCTTGGGTGACACCGATGCGGATGTCTCTTCCTTACGGGCATGTTTCTCAGACATGAGGCCTTCCTTGTCTTCCGCTACTGTTCCCAGGTTTTGTAGGTTTCTTCCGGATTATCCAAGACGTGGGCGATCCTCCTGCCGGCATCCTCTCGGACGGCGTCCCGGGTGGCTTCATCGTAATCCTGCGAAGCCATCCATCGTTCGAGGAGGAGTCCCCCGGGCAACCACATCTCCATGGTCTCCCTTTCCGTGACCCAGGCCTTCATCTTGATCCCGAACCCGGCCAGGATCTTCCAAACTTCATCGCGGTTGCGTCGGTCACAGTAAACCATCATCACGCATTCTTCCACGCCGAGGTTCAAAGGCGGTGTTCTATCGTATTTTATGCAGGGGATTTCCTTGTTCTCCACCTGCGGATCAAGCTTCTCCGCAAGCTCATCGAGCTTGTCTTTTTCCCCCAGGACGAGCCACTTGCCCCAGTACTCGAGGACTTCGCCGTTGGTCATGTCCTTGCCCTGGTAAACCGTGTAGCTTCTGCCCATCAAGACCAGGGGATGATAAAGGAAGATGAACTTCGATCTCGGGTCGTCGATGATCATGTCGGTCACCCCCCTGCGGCAAACGGTATGACGCCGAGTTCGTCTCCGTCGCTGATCGACGTGGCGAGTCCCTCGAGTTTCGTCACGTTCTCACCGTTCAGGAAGATGAGTATTGCGCCGATCTCGCCCTCTTCGTTCAACAGACGGTCTCGGATACCGGGGAACTCGTGATCCAGCTGATCGATGCATTCCCCAAGGGTCCCTCCCTGGCAGGAAGCTTCATCGCTGCCTCGGAACCACTCTTTCAAAGAGCCCGGGACTCTCACGGTCACAGCCATTTCTCGCACCTCGCTGAAGGTCAAAGGTCTTGCTTCGAGTCTGTCAGTGGATTCGGGGAAAGTCAACGGATTTGTCCCCCAATTGACCCATTACAGAGATTCCTGTGACCCGGATGGGTCAAGATGGGTTCATCTAGCAAAAACATCTACTTACACATGGGACGCATCAGGGCATGGGGCAATAGTGACTCAGGGCAGGGGTATCGCACCACCCGGATTTCGGCTCTACGATTCACTATTGTTCAACAAAATCAAATAGTTGAATTGCTTGTCCCGAGCTTGGCACCCTTCTTGCCTTTTTTGCAACGTGTCCGAAATGGCTTGCTTCATTGGCGGAACGAGAAGAGCTGAAGAGTGGAGGGACTGGATGAGCGAGGAGCGAAAAATCAGGGTGCTCGTGGCAAAGCCCGGCCTTGACGGGCACGAACGAGGAGCGCGCGTGGTTGCCTACGGGCTGAGAGATGAAGGGTTCGAAGTTGTTTACACGGGCCTTCGACAGACCCCGGACCAGATTGCAGTGGCCGCCCTTCAGGAAGATGTGGACGTGGTCGGCCTTTCCATACTCTCGGGTGCGCATGTGTCATTGAGCCGCAAGGTGATTGAACGCCTGAAAGACCAGGGAGCCGACGACATCCTGCTGGTGGTGGGGGGGGTCATCCCGGAAAAGGATATCCCCACCTTGAAGGAAATCGGGGTGGGGGCAGTTTTTACCTCCGGAACCTCGATTCCGATGATCGCGGAATACATCAGGTCCGAGATCAGGAGCGATGGAGGCGGGTAGTCGCTTCGTGCAGGCAATGGAACAGGGAGTGTCACATTTTTGCAGGGGAACAGCGGGCGTTCTTTCGGACAGGTGGTGAAGGATGGAACGTCACTCTTCGTAGGGGGCAGCGGGTCGTTCCTCGGGACAGGTGGTAAAGGGTGGAACGTCACTCTTCGTAGGGGAGAAGGGATGGGAAAAGATACGGATAGAATCGACGAGGTTCGGAAGGCGGAAGAGGAGTGGCAGGAGAAGGTGCTCGACCCTCGGGTGAATCGGTTCAAGCTTCAGAAGAGCCCTACGCGGTTCTACACCCCCACGGACAGAAACGGTTTCAATTTCCTCGAAAAGGTCGGCTTCCCGGGACAGTACCCGTTCACGGCGGGGAACAATCCCTTCGATTTTTGGAGGGCCTTTGCCGAGGAAAGCGCCAAACGAGGGCACCGGCCGGATTGGGGCGGAGGCGGCAGTGTGGGCAAGTACGGTGGATTCGGCACTGCGTCGGATTACCGGGATTACTTGTTGCGGATGCAGTCGATCGGTCGCACGGGTGGACCGAACATGGCCTTTGATCTGGTTACCCAGTGCGGGTACGACTCGGACAGTTCGGAGGCGGAAGGGGAGGTGGGCCGTGTGGGCGTGGCGGTCGACTCGTTCCGGGATTTTCAGATCATCTACGAGGCGTACACCGGGGATCTGGAAATGGACAAGGTCGCCTCGAACTTCACGATCAACGCCCCCGCGGCCGTGATCATCGCCATGTATGCCGCCATGGCAGAGAAACGGGGCATCCCGTTGGAAAGGCTCCGCGGCACACCGCAGAACGATATCCTGAAGGAATTCATTGCCCGGGGCACCTACATCTACCCCCCGAGACAGTCCCTCCGGCTCTTCCGGGACATTCTCGTCTTCTGCAATGAGCACATGCCCAAGTTGAACATTACGAGCATAGGGGGGTACCACATACGCGAGGCAGGCGCGACCCGGACCCAGGATCTCGCCTTTTCCATGGCCAACGGTGCGGCCTACCTCCAGGCGGGGGTCGATGCAGGACTCGACGTGGATACCTTTGCCCCCATGTTCACATTCAATGCCTTCGGCGGCAGCATGGAAATTTACCAGGAGATCGCCTTCCAGCGGGCAGCTCGGCGCATGTACGCTCGAATGCTCAAAGAGCGGTTCGGGGCAAAGAATCCGAGGAGCATGATGATTCGCCAGCCCGTGTCTGCCCACATCGGGTGCTCTTCCACCACGCTGCAGCGACCGTTGAACAACCACACGAGGGCCGTCATCGGTGGGCTTGCAGCAGGGATGTCCGGCGCTATGCCCTTGAGCTTCCCGCCCTTTGATGAGCCCCTTGGGCTGGGACACAGCCTCGAGGCGGTTCAACTCAACCTGGATGCGACCCGGATCCTGATTCACGAGGCGAAGATAGCAGATGTGAACGACCCGTGGGCAGGCTCCTACATGATGGAATCGTTGACGGACGAGATCGAGGAGGGCGCCTGGGCCGAGTTCGACAAGATCGAGAAGATGGGGGGAGCCGTAGCCGCCATTGAAAGCGGATACATGCAGAAGGCGGTCGCAAAGAGCGCCTACGAGCGGCAGAAGCGGATCGAGAGACAAGAGGATTTTGTCGTTGGGGTAAACTGCTTCAATGACGAGAACGAAATCGACGTAACCGTGAATCGGGCCGTGGAAGACACGTACGATGAAGAGTCGATGCGTTCGGCCGAAGAGAGGCAGAAGGTGAACCTGGCCCAGCTGAAGAAGGAGCGGGACGGCGGTGCGGTTGGAAAGGCCTTGTCTACACTGGAGAAGCACGCAGGCGATGAAACGGTGAACCTGATGCCGGACATCCTGGAATGCGTCAAGGTGGAGGCCACGTTGCAGGAGATCTGCGACGTTCTGCGTGGGGTCTTTGGCGAGGCCCAGCCCGTAAGGATCTAAATGCGGCAAAGCCGCACAGGGTTCAGGGGTCAGGAGGGGACATGGCTGACAATGTTTTGATAACAGACATCCAGAAATTCTCGGTCAATGACGGGCCCGGTTTCCGGACGAACGTCTATTTGAAGGGCTGCATGATGCGGTGCCAGTGGTGCCACAACCCGGAAACGATCTCCTCCCATCCGGAGTTGTACTGGAAGAGGCGGCTTTGCGTCCAGTGTGGGGCCTGCCTCGAGGCTTGCCCGCGGGACGCCATCCTCCCTCCCATACCTCCTGAGGAGACGCAACTCGAGGAGTGTACCTACCACAAGATCATCCGTGACCGTTGTGATCTCTGCATGAAGTGCGTGCAGGCGTGTCTGTACGATGCGCTGGAGATCATCGGGAAACCGATGACGGTGGAGGAAATCCTGGACGAGGTGGAACAAGACAGGCCCTTCTACGACAATTCCGGAGGAGGGATGACCTTGACCGGTGGCGAGCCAACAGCACATCCCGAGTTTGCCGGCCGGCTTCTCGAGCAGGCAAAGAGCCGGGGCCTGCACGTCTGCCTGGACACGAACGGATGCTCCGATTGGGGAGTGCTGAAGGGCTTGGCCGAACATGCCGACATCGTGTTGTTCGACCTGAAACACATCGATCCTGTTCAGCACAAGGAGAGGACCGGTGTGACCAACGAGCTGATTATCGAGAATTTGGGACTGCTCTCCGAGACCGGGAAAGAGATTTGGGTGCGCATCCCGGTCGTACCGGGCTATAACGATTCGATCGAGTTCCACACCGGAGCAGCCGACCTGCTTGCGAGCATGGGAAAGGGGATCGTGCGCATCGACCTGCTTCCCTTCCACAACTGGTGTCAGGACAAGTACGGCTGGCTCGGCCTGGACTGGCCGCTTCAGGAGATCGAGTCGATGGAGCCGGCGTTCCTGGAGATCCCTGCGGATATTTACCGAAGCAAGGGATTCCAGACCACGATTGGAGGGTCCGGTTTTGAAAGCGGGGATGAGGCGCTGAACTCGTGACAAGGGATTTGACGCAGAGAAAAAGTCGACATCAAGAGTCGGCGCAACGAAGATAACCGGTTCCAGAACAAACATGAGGGAGACATTATGGGACGAAGAGACCAATGGAAGCAGGCTTCCAACAAGATGTTCGGCGAGATTACCAAGAAGAAGAGTTTCGAAGAGCGGGAAAAGGTGCCGGATGTTGCGTGTGGCGTGTGCAAGAAGTTCTCGGAGAACGCGTACGCGTCTGACGGGCGAGGGGTCTGTAAGATCCTGAAGATCGGCTCCGACATCTCCCTTGACAAACCCGTATACGTGCTCGAGGGAGACACGGGCCAGATCACGTTCTTCAACACGGAAGCGTCGAAGTGCAGCTATTTTGTCAAGATGCAGATTATCGACAAGGACGGGACCGAGTGTGCGGACCCGGCCTTTCGTCGTGCCCAGAGACAGATGGAAAAGAAATGAAAGGAGGTGAGACAAATGGCGGCGTGTAAAGACTGCAAGTGCTTCTTCATCATCGAGGACAATCCGGAGAAGGGCGACTGCGTGCAGCGGGTGGTGGATCCACGCCAGGCCTATTTCAAGGCCAGGCCGGTGGCTGCGGACCAGGACGCATCGGATTGCGGTTCGTTCCAGAAGAAATAACCGAGCCCCACCCTACACTTTCTTCACGACCAGGAGGACATTATGAAATGCATTGCATGTGGGCACGAGGCGGCTGTCAAGGATTTCCGGTATCTGTACAACGCGCGCATCGACGCATCGATGACCCTGCGACAGTGCCCTCAGTGCCAGGAGTGGTTGGCGGTTAATGAACTCACCGGCGAGGTGACCCAGAAGGTGGGAGCCGGCGAGGCGCCGTGGGGGAAATCGGCAGGTATCGAAGACCTTGCAGAGGATACCAAGTAAGGGACCCGTAAAGGAATCGATCATGGATCTTACTTGTCGCACGTGCGGCTTTTCGGGAGACCACGGCGAGTTTCAGCGCCTTTGTGCGAATTGCTGACCCGCTACCGGAGAGTCTGATCTCCGGCAGTGCCCCAGGTGTGGGGCCGAATGTGTGTTTTCCCGTACCGAGTCCCTGGAACAAGAACCTGACCAGATGAAAGAGCTCTCCAGGCGGCTGGCGGCCATTGAGAAGACAACCGATACAGCCGTCCTGGAAGAAGCGAGAGGGCTCTTGACCAGACTGCACAGCATGAACAGGCGGTGGAACATCCCTGAACTGAAGCAATTCCTGCTGCAGCGCCAGAAGGAACTCTTCTATTAGCGGTCAAGGATCAGAAAGCGAAAGGTAAAAGGGCAAAGGCGAAAGGTACCTCCTTTGGAAAGAGAGGAAAGATGAGCGGATTCGACGCAGGCTTGACCGTCCCGAAAGCGGAAGAACATTTCTTCCTGCCCAAACACGTCATTGAAAACTTGGAGAGGATCAAGCTTCTGGCCAAACGCCACCCGGTAAACATCCTCGTGGCGGGGAAGCAGGGGTGCGGCAAGTCGACGCTGGTTCGGCAGTTTGCGGCCCGGAACAAGAGGCCCCTGGCCAACTTCCAGATCGGGATTCTGTCCGAACCGGGCCAGCTCTTCGGGGAACACCGGCTCAAGGACGGCGAAACGTACTACCAGGAGTTTCTCTTCCCCAAGGCGATCCAGACGCCGGGGTGCGTGATTCATCTGGAGGAGATCAACCGGCCGGAGCACCCGAAGGCGTTGAACATGCTGTTCTCGCTCCTTGCGGAGGACCGGAAGGTGTGGACGGATGAGCTTGGGTTGATGAAGGTGGCGGATGAGGTGGTCTTCTTTGCGACCCTCAATGAAGGCGAGGAGTTCGTGGGTACCGAAATGCTGGATGCCGCGCTTCGAGACCGGTTCTATGTGAGTCTGCTCGATTACCTGCCGTCCGAAGTGGAGACCAGGGTCTTGCATCTGAAGACGGGCATCGATGATGCGGACGCTCTGACCATCGTCAACGTGGCCAACAAGCTCCGAAGCAACACGCAGGAGCCGATGGTTGTCTCCACGCGGCATACCCTTATGATCGCGGAAATGATGGCTGTGGGGGCCTCCTTCGAGGGGGCCTTTATCAACAGCCTCCAGGTAAGCCGGGACGTCCTCGAGTCGGTGCTGCTTTCCCTGCACGTGGAACTCCAGCTTGCCGCGAAGGGGGACGGAAAGATGTATGAGCTCTTCTAGTTTTCATAAGGAGGTGAATCGATGAAGATCAATGAAAAGGTAAGAGAGTACCTGCAGTCGGAAGGTAGATCCAATGTTCTCGCCACAACGGACACAGCGGGCAAGGTGAACCTGGCTGTCTTCGGGTCTCTGGCGCTGGTCGATGACGAGACGGTCGTTGTCATGGTGGGAGACAATCGAACGTACGCGAACCTGCAAGCGAATCCCCTCGCGAGTCTCTTGGTGACCCTCCACGGGAAGACAGGGATGCAACAGGAGGGTTGTCGCGTCTACCTGAAGGTGCGATCGATGGAAGACGGGGGGAAGATGTTTGACGAGATCAAAGGGAAGGTGAGGGCGAAGGTTGGGGATGCGGCGGAGATGCTCAAGCATCTCGTGTGGTTCGATATTGAAGAGGTCCGGCCCATTCTGGACATGGGGCAGGGCGTCTAGAGTCGAGTTTCGTCGAGGAAGGAGTCTGGGAGAATGTCGGTACACTGGGATGTGGGCTACATCGTGCAGAAGCGTGCGGAGATGTCACCCGACAAGCCGGCGATCATTTTTGAAGATGAGCCGGTCACCTACAAGGAATTGAACCAGGGGGTGAACCGGGCGGCGCATTTCATGCGCAAGCGCGGCATACGGAACGGAGACCGGGTCTCGGTTGTGCTGTTGAACTGTGTGGAGTTCTTGGAGGTATATTTCGCCTGCGCCAAATTGGGCGCGATTCTCGTGCCTCTGAATCACCGACTGGTGGGCCCGGAGCTTGAATATCAGCTGAACGACTGCGGAGCCAGGATGGTGGTGTTTCATGATGCCCTCGTGGACAACATCGATCAGATTCGCGCTCGGCTGAAGACAGAGGCGGACAAGTTCATCTACATGGCGAGCGGCAGTCCTCGGGGGAACGGCTCCGAATTGCCCGGATGTCCGGCCTGGGCCGAGGATTATCACGAGCTGACCGGGGACCAGCCGACGAGCGAGCCGGTGCCGGAGAGCCCTGTCCCGTTCGACGCTCCTCTGGCGATAGTGTACACCTCCGGTGTGACCGGAAACCCGAAGGGGGCCGTGCTCACACACGAGCAGACGTACTTCAAGAATTTCCAGATAGCATTCTACACCGAGGCACAGCCGGGGGACGTTTTCGTGGCCCAGATGCCCCTGTTTCACTCGGGGGGGTTGTTCATCGTGGCCACGCCGTCTTTGTGTGCCGGGATGACGATGGTGATGCGCAGGGGATTCAACCCGGCCGAGTTCGCCGCCGACATCGAACGGTATCGGGGTACGATTGTCCTGGCGCTGACGACCATGTGGGGGATGATCCTGGAGACGGGCAAGCTGGACGAGACGGATGTGAGCAGTGTGCGCTGTGTTTTGGGGGGCGGGGAGAGGACCCCGCCGAGCCTGTTCGAGGAGTTGGCCAAGCGAGGCCTTCACATGCAGCAGGGGTTCGGGCAGACCGAGAACTCGGCGATGATGATGTTACCGAAGGAGGACATCCAGCGGAAGATGGGCTCCATCGGCAAGCCGGGATTTTTCACGGACATCTGGATCAAGGGTTC